>NZ_JAEQCF010000183.1:0-2379 GCF_020738625.1 Microcoleus sp. PH2017_09_SFU_O_A | reverse complement strand
TGTCGGGTAAGAGAGCATACGTCGCCGTATCTCCCTCCCCTAAGAACCGGACTTGACACTTGTCGCATCATCCGGCTCAAGCCTCTGCCTTCACAGTACGTTTACCACTGTGTACCGCTTTATGACAGATTTTGTGTAGGTGCTGGAGATTGTCGATGTCATCCGAGCCTCCTTTTGTCATTGGTACTATGTGATGTGTTTCGATAGCTTCACCATTGCTAAGATGTTCGCTACAGATAGGGCATTTCCATCCTTGATTTTGGGCGATTTGGTAATACTTCGACCCTTTTTCCCAGATGGTTTTCCCAGATTTTGTGGCTCTTTTAGCCCAATATTTTGTTAGGTTGGGGTCGTCAGGGGATGCTGTTCCTTTTACCTTTATGTGGCGTTCGATGGGTATTTTAGCTATGTTAAATAGGCTAATTTCTTTGTTTTTACCTTTTCTGTTCTTGACATGACAGGTAAATTCCCACCCTTTGCCTCTAATTTTAAAGTATCGGTTGGCAATCCACCGTTTGCTCTTGTTTGGGTGTCGCCGTTTTGCCCATCGCCAAAGTGAATACCATACCTCAGAACTGATGTAGCTAAACACTTCTTTGCTGACGGCGTGGCGATAGTAGTTTCCAAAGCCTCGAAGTTTGGGGTTTAATTGTTCAATGACAATTTTCTGTTCTACCGTTTTATTTTTTTTGAGCCATTCCCTGATTTCCTTAAGGAATTTCAGGGCTTTCTCTTTTTGCGGTTTTATCAGTAGTTTGCCATTGTATTGTCTGAGATTAAACCCAAGAAAATTGAATCCTTCACTGATGTGTACGATTCGGGTTTTCTCTCTATTTAGTTGTAACCCTTTGTTGGATAGCCATTGTTCGATTTCAGGTCGGACTCTTTCTATGTCTTCTTGACAGGTAGCGGTAACGATGAAGTCGTCTGCGTATCGGACGAAACCATATCTATCGGATTTGTATGAGCCTTTGACCTTCTTGAATTGGCTCAAGAAGTTTTCCAGACCGTGTAAGCCGATATTTGCCAGGAGGGGGCTAATAATGCCTCCTTGTGGCGTTCCGCTTGGTGTTTCATGAAGTTTTCCCTTGTCTATGTATCCTGCTTTTAACCATTGTTTGATTAGGCTGCGGGCGGGGAAATTCCCTATGGAATTTAGGATGGTTTCATGAGTGATATTGTCGAAGAATCCTGATAGGTCGGCATCCAGAACCCATGTGTCTCTATTACCTTGTAGGCGTAAAAAACACTGCTCAATGGCATCGTGGCAACTTCTTCCGACTCTGAATCCATAACTGTTTGCCTCGAAAAGAGCTTCCCAGATTGGTTCTAGAGCATTCTTAACTATGGCTTGTGCTACTCTATCCTTGATGGTGGGGATGCCTAATGGTCTTTGCTTCCCATTGGCTTTTGGTATGTATACTCTTTTGGTGGGTTTAACCTTCCATAGTGTGTACTGTCCCATTTCTCGGATGAGTTTTACCCGTTGCTCAGGTGTTAATGCTACCTCCCTGTCCACACCTGCTGTTCGTTTTCCTTGATTCAGTTGGGTAACTTTACGCACTGACAAAATTAGATTGTCGAAGCTTCTTAACATCAGTTTTGTAAGGCTTCTGACCTGATTCCACTGACCGTTCTGTGTAGCACGATAAATCCGTTTCCTCAGATTCTTAACATTCTTGACGATCGATTTCCAGTCAATCTGTGACCAGTCGTTAAGTTGTCCAGAGTCTCCGATAACCATAGCGGTTTCCATCTTTCAATCTCCGTTTAGTTTCTTTGAATCCTGTTTATCGTTTAAGACCTGTCAGAAGTGGGCTACCATTTTCAGGCGGTGTGATGTTGGGGTATTCCTCAACCCTTATCCTCTGCATTACACAGGGCGTTCGCTTTCTCTGACTTCCTTTACCCCCTAAACAATTCGGCTGTGATTACTCTTGGCTTACTCTCTTGTTTCGACCTTAAGAGAGAGTCTATTGGGCTTACCGTGTTTCGCTTTTGATGACCTGCGAAAAAGGTTAGGGTTCGACTCATACTCCGATAGCTTTTTGAACTTCTTTACTAGACAGCGAAACTTCTAGTAATCAGCTATTTACCTTTTGGTTAAGGTGTTCCAGCCTTATTTCACCTTTTCGGATATCACGGAGCTAGATTAGTCGTTTACTTATCGTTAACCCTTCCTTTTCTTCCTCTTGCATACACTACCGATTTAGGCTATCAGCTTAGATGCTTGTGTGGTCTGCACTCCAACGATTTTTTTGCTTACTTTCGTTGTGACCGGACTCGGATTGAGTCTTTTACACGAGGACTGAGGAGAAGTACCTCAGAGAGAGACGGCTCTCTACTCATCAAATGCGACTTTGCACGTCGCGCTTCACC
>NZ_JAEQCF010000106.1:0-17088 GCF_020738625.1 Microcoleus sp. PH2017_09_SFU_O_A | reverse complement strand
GCCCCCGGAGTCTTGGGCAACGACAGCGACCCCAACAGCGATCCGTTGACTGCCAAACTGGTAACATTACCCAAAAACGGCAAGGTCAATTTCAACGCTAACGGTTCCTTTAGCTATACTCCCAATCCGGGTTTTGTCGGCTTGGAGGAATTTAGCTACAACATCAGTGACGGGGCATCCACCTCTGCGGAGACTCCGGTAAAGATCAATGTCACCAATCAGCCACCGCAGGCAAATAGCGACAGCTACACCATTCCCCGCGACAAGACACTCAATATTTCAGCCCCTGGACTCTTGGCTAATGACATCGACTCCGACGGCGACTTTCTAACCGCCAAACTTGATGCAGCCCCCAACAACGGCAAGGTAAATTTCAAGGCTGACGGTTCCTTCAGCTATACTCCCAATCAAGGTTTTGTTGGTACAGACAAGTTCAGTTACAACATTTCTGACGGGGTATTAACGTCTGCTTCGGTGCCGGTCAATATCAATATCATCAACCGATCGCCGATCGCCAATCCAGACAGTTACAGTACATTGGATAGCAGTGTTCTCAACGTGGATGCGATCGCGGGCGTCTTGGCCAATGACATCGATCCGGATGGCAACCCGCTGACAGCCGCCCCGGTTGCTTTGCCCAACAAAGGCAATCTCATATTAAATAAAAACGGCTCTTTTACTTATACTCCCAATACTGGCTTCTCGGGAACAGACAGCTTTACATACAACCTTAATGACGGAATCCTTGAGTCTTCGCCCGTTGCGGTGAACATTAGCGTCAAGAGTGCAGGCGCGTTTAATTTCAGTACCGCTAACTACACTGCCAGGGAAAACGGTACTGCTGCCACAATTACTGTCATTCGCACAAATACTGATGTTGCTGCTGATGTGAGTTACAGTACGTCGAACGGCACTGCTAATGCTGGCAACGACTATAATTCTGCATCGGGTAGGCTGAATTTTGCGATCGGCGAAACTCAGAAAACTTTTACTGTACCAATTATTGACGACTCCTTAGTAGAAGGCGATGAAACTGTTAATCTCAGCTTGAGTTTGCCTAGCAATGGTGCGATTTTGGGAACGAATTCTACTGCTATTTTGACTATTTTAGATTATACTCCGACGCCAACTCCCATTCCGACTCCCATTCCGACGCCAACTCCGACGCCAACTCCGATCGCAATTCCGACTCCCACGCCAGCGGAAACTCCAACTCCGACGCCGATCGCAATTCCGACTCCGACGCCAGCGGAAACTCCGACTCCGACGCCAACTCCGATCGCAATTCCGACTCCTACACCAGCGGAAACTCCGACTCCTACACCAGCGGAAACTCCGACTCCGACGCCAACTCCGATCGCAATTCCGACTCCGACGCCTACACCAGCGGAAACTCCGACTCCCACGCCAGCGGAAACTCCGACTCCCACGCCGATCGCAATTCCCACTCCGACGCCGATCGCACCCATTCGCACGCCGATCGCAATTCCGACTCCGACGCCAGCGGAAACTCCCACACCGACACCAACGCCTGGAGAAATGCCGATCGTTCCCATCGCACCTCTACCAACCGAAACCCCAACACCTGCGGTAATTTTTACTGCTGTTGAAGACTGTATGTGCGATCGAATCAATTTACCCGATCGCACAGCCATGGACGGCCCCAACATCACTGCAAACACCCTCAACGGTACAGACGGTAAAGATACTCTCACCGGCAGCGATATTAATGACAGCATCAACGGTTTTAGCGGCAACGACTTGCTAATAGGCTTATTCGGCAGAGACAATATTTACGGCGGCCTTCCTAGTCCAGTTGCTGTGGGCGCGGATGCAGACAGCGACACGATTTTTGGCAACGAAGATAACGACTACATTGTCGGGGAGGCTGGGAATGATGTTATTTATGCGGGCAAAGATGACGATCGGGCGATCGCAGGCAAAGATGATGACATAGTGTGGGGCGACAAAGGCAACGATACCTTGTTTGGCGATCGAGGTAATGACAGTTTATTTGGTGGCACTTCTGACTCATCTGATGGCGATTTAACAGGAAAAGATTTGCTGTTTGGGGATAAGGGCAACGACCTTTTATACGGGCAAGAAAGCGAAGATACTCTTGTTGGTGGCGATGGCAATGACACCATCCACGGCGGCAAAGATAACGATCTAATTTGCGGCGAATCCGGCAACGATTTGCTGTTTGGAGATTTGGGAAGTGACACCATCTGCGGTGGCGACGGCGACGATACAATTTTCGGAGATATTGACAATATTCCGAAAAATGGTAGCAGTCAAAAAGATTATTTGTGTGGCGGTAGTGGCAACGATCTAATTTTTGGTGATGAAGATGCGGATAAATTGTGCGGCGGTGAGGGTAAGGATACTCTTTATGGTGGCAAGGGTAATGATACTTTGATGGGGGGAAGTGGCGACGATTGGTTGATTGGAGATTTAGGAAAAGATACGCTGCAAGGGGGAAGCGGGCGCGATTACTTTTTGTTGACTGCGGGAGAAAGTGGCGATGTAATAGCTGATTTTAGGCAAGGTGAGGATTTATTGGTTTTGACGGGAGGCTTAAATGTCGATCGACTCAGCATAGTTCAAGATGGCGGTGCAACCTTAATCAAAATTGCCAACACAGATAAAATCTTAGCGACTCTCAACGGCGTGCAAGCTAATTTCATCACCCAACAAGATTTTAGAGTAATTGAGTTGGGTTTGTAGATTGAAGATAGCCGTTGAAACCGCTTCGAGGGTGCAAAATCGAATTTGCTGACGCTTGGGGGCGATCGGCATTCCGACAACCGCAAGCTAAACTAAAAGCAACCCCTGATTCACCCCAATTTAGCTATGCCTAGATGGTTCAATACCGCCGGCCCCTGCCGCGCTGATATCCACTATATGCTGTCTGCAACCAGTCGCGTCCCCAACCTAGAACGACTGATAGCCCAGGAAAACTATTTCGTCATCCACGCACCCCGACAAATCGGCAAAACCACTGCCATGTTGTCTTTAGCCAAACAACTCACTGAAAGCGGACAATATACCGCTGTCATGCTGTCAGTTGAAGTGGGCGCACCTTTCAGTCAAGATATTCCTGGTGCTGAAGATGCTATTCTCGGTGCTTGGAGGCGAGCACTTTCTATCAGATTACCCCAAGAGTTACAACCTATAGCTTGGTCTTCATTAGAAGCCGGACACCGCATCGGCGATGCACTCAGTCTTTGGGCTGAATCTTCCCCTCGTCCTTTAGTTATTTTGATTGATGAAATTGATGCCTTACAAGACCTTGCTTTAATCTCTATTCTACGTCAATTACGCGATGGTTATCCCAATCGTCCAAACGCTTTTCCTCAATCAGTTGGTTTAATTGGTTTGCGAGATGTGAGAGATTATAAAGTGGCGGCAGGTGGCAGTGACAGGCTCAATACTTCTAGTCCATTTAATATTAAAGTTCGTTCCCTCACTATGCGGAATTTTAATGCTGCTGAAGTGGTAGAACTCTACAATCAACATACAGAAGATACCGGACAAGTTTTTACAACAGAAGCCTCAGCTTTAGCTTTTGAATTGACTCAGGGACAACCTTGGTTAGTGAATGCGTTAGCTAAAGAAATTGTAGAAGAGTTAGTCACTGATGAATCAATAGAAATTACAGCAGAGCATATTTTAACCGCTAAAGAGATTCTGATTAAACGACAAGATACGCATTTAGATAGTTTAGCAGAAAAACTCAGAGAAAACCGAGTCAAAGCCATTATCGAACCGATTTTAGCCGGACGAGAATTGCCCGAATCTTCCAATGACGATCGCCAATATTTGGTAGACTTGGGTTTACTCAGACGCGATCCGGCTGGGGGGCTAGTCATCGCCAATCCGATTTATCGAGAAGTTTTACCGCGAGTTTTAGCCCAAGGCCCCCAAGATAGTTTACCGATTATCAGTCCCAGTTGGTTGGGCGCCAACGGAGAATTAAACACAGATGCCCTTCTCAAGGCCTTTCTCGCCTTTTGGCTGCAACATGGCGAACCGTTGCTCAAAAGTGCATCTTATCCCGAAATTGCGCCACATTTGGTGTTGATGGCGTTTCTGCATCGGGTGATTAACGGTGGGGGAACGTTAGAGAGAGAATATGCGATCGGGCGCGATCGCATGGATCTGTGTTTGCGCTATGGTGAGGTGACATTGGGAATTGAACTGAAGGTGTGGCGGAATAGGAAAGTCGATCCTTTGAGTAAAGGTTTGGAACAGTTGGATGGGTATTTAGCTAGATTGGGACAAGATAAAGGTTGGTTGGTAATCTTCGATCGCAGAGACAATGCACTAGAATTGGAAGAACGGCTGAAAACTGAAATTCATGCTAGTCCATTGAACCGGGAGATTACAGTTATTCGTGCGTGATGATTTCTTCTGCAAGTTTAGAGAGTTATAAAATGTTCAAAAAACTTTATGGTAACAGAAAATTGTCTAAGCTTGCGAAAGGTATGTTGTTGGGCTTTAGCCCTCTTAGAGTAGTGATTATAGTGATTATATAGCAATACAGTTGACTTAGGAATGAGAATTAAATAACTTACAATTTGATGGTTTTTGTGGGATGGGCGGGAGAGCCCGTCCTTTATGAACGGGCTCTCCCGCCCATTCCACTTTCCTTGTATAAATTATTTAATTTGCGATCCTTAAGAAAAATCTGACTTGCCAAAAATGCCTGTATTGGCAGAAAATCGTCATATAAAATTATTCAAAAAGCGTTAAATAAACCGTATTAGATTATATAGTAAGCGAGGTCGCATCAAAAACTCCATTTACAATCATACCTCATGTTTATGATAAATGCTATAGCCTTTATCATAAAGGTGAGGCATGACTGATAGCTTATAGAACCTCTTAAATCCCGAGGGCTAAAGCCCAACAACGTACCTAATTTTATCGCACCAATGCCCTATTTAAAACCAGTCAACACCCCATAAATTGCCCAAATCGCCATCGCCCGCAAATAGTGACTCGCCCGAAAAGTCCCCCCAGCCGTAATCGCTTCCGGCGTCCGAAACTGCAACCCATTCTCATAAATCTGCTTCACCACCACATCCGTCAACTTAAACGCCTTATCCTCCATTCCCATCTGTACCAAAAAAGCCGCCAACCCAAAATTAATCCCCGTCCAAACTTCCAAAGGATGAGTCGCATTCGGATTTTCCGGGGAACCGTTCAGCATCACCCCATTCGCCGCGCCGAACTCACCATCATTGAACTTTAAAAAACAAGATTCATACACAGTTTCTAAAGCGCTGACTGCACATTCAGACGGCACAATATCCGGCAATCCCAACAGTTTTGCGTAAAATTGACCGCACAATTGGTCGGCCATCACCACTTCCGAATTACTCTCGCTGTCCAAACGGTAATATTGACCGTTCCACAGTTTTTCTTGATAGCTAGGTCTTGCTTGTAACAGCCAACTGTGATATAATGCAATCTTCTCTTGCGGATTCGGAAGTATATCCGGTGCTGCATCTTCTAAGATTTCGCCGATCGCGATCGCACTTTCCAGCGCCGCCAACCACAAACCGCCGCAATACGCACTAATCCCCCGCATTTGCCAATCATCAAACGTCTGATCCGGCGCACCCGAATTCTCAGGAATGCCATCCCCATCCTCATCAAAAGTTTTCAGATAAGCCAAAGCCTCAACAATCGCCGGCCAACACTCTTGCAAAAACTCACAATCTGTGCCACCAGTCAACAGGAAATCCCGATAAACCTGCAACACAAAATCGCAAGGTAAATCCTTCCACAAATTGCAATCTTGATAGCTAGTATAATTCGTTTTTTCCCAAGGATGTTCGTTGGGAGCACCCAAATCGTGCGGCGTCGCACCGACAGCTTTTCTAATCGCCGCAGCTTGATTCCAACCAATAACTCGCGGAGTATCGTCACCCGCAGAAATTGCCCTAGCAAAGGCAATCATGACAGACTTTTCTAATTCAGGCCACAGCATCAATAAAGCAAAAGAACCGTAAAGCCGCACGTCCAAACTTTCGTACCAGCGGTAATCAATACACTCCAAAACCCCAAATTGACCCTTCGGATCGCGTTCATCTGCTGCACTCCAGAGACTACCGCCCTGAGTTAAAATGTACAATTCATTAAACAGCGCCATTTTAAAACTATCTGACAAATCAGTCCGTTCTAAAATCGGTTTTTGCCAAGCTTCAATATTTTCGCGCCAAGTATCCGAATGCTTCATCGCCGTGCGAATAATCGGCCAGACATTTTTGCCATTGCGCCCGAAGAAATCGGTATAACGGCGGTAGTAAGAAACTCCCGATGCAAATTCAGTAACGGGCAAATCCCAAGCTATGATAAAGGGGATTTTGCGAGTTTTTCCTGGTCTAACTGTAAACCGAACTGCGATCGCACAAGCTAACTGTTCTCCTGGGGCGGCGGCTGTCTCGTCTCTGTCATCCAACAAGAAACCTTGTTGAGAAAAGTGCCGCCAAATATCCTCGCCGTCCCCTGCGGGATTCCAGCGAGTTTGATAGAATACTTCTACCGCCGGATTGGTAATAGTTGCGATCGCCCATTGTCCATCTCCTTCTTGTGGCCGATCGTCAGCAGTCAGCCGCGTCATCACGCAACCAAAACGGTGAAAATCTTCCACCAACAAATTCATATTTCCGCCACTTTCTCCCCACCGGGGTTTATAGTCATAAAATGGACTGCCATCATCTCGCACCTTCACGGGAACCCCCCCGTACCCCCCCTTACTAAGGGGGGGCTGGGGGGGTACAGCATTAGTAAACCAGCCGACAATATTCTCCCAAGTTAACATGATGCTGAGAGTAATCGGCGCATCTGTTGGATTGTGCGCTACCCATTCAAACATGGCAACTGGGTAACTGCTTTCTTGATAATTGTTCGGCAATATTGGAGAAAATTGCTCGCAGCTTAATTGAGCTTCAAACACATTTTCGTAAACATACCAACTGCGCGGATATAAAGCATGATAACTACCAGAATTATACTTGCATCCCGTTACTTCTTCTTGCTCTTCTCTTCTTCCTTCTTCCTTCTTACTTCTTCCTTCAGAAGGATACCATTGCCAACTAGATAAACTCCCATCTGTAGGCGGTTCGGTTGACAGTGCATAGGCTTGTTTTTTGCCTTTTGTTTCTTCAAATATACTGAACTGACAAGCTGGTAAACTGCGAAAAATGTGCTCGCCGCCGTCGATGTGCCAAAGGTTGAAGTCGCCGCGGGGCGATCGCCCGATGCAGCCTGCACCGAAGCCACCCAGAGGCATTCCGTGCCAGGGCCCGTCGTCGAGATTGCTTGCGTAGCGGACTGTATAGGGATTGTCCCAACCGAGGCCGATGGCGCGTTTCCAGGTGTGTGGAGGAATGTTTGAATTGGATGTGCGATCGTTCATGATTTGATTTTGGTGGCAAGGGCGATCGGTGCAAGTGTCGCAGAGCCTTAATAGTATATAATTGAAATTAACAGTTTACCCTACTGCGGAACAAGTCAGATGAGTCGAGCCATAAATTTTCAAACTGTTTCTTGGTTTTGGGATCTCTACACAAGAGGTCTACTTGACCTTGAGCCACCTTATCAAAGACGCAGTGTTTGGAATCAAGAATATAAAGACTTTTTCATTGATACTGTACTTAATGGATATCCTGCCCCTGCTATCTTTTTGTATCAAGAAATCACATCTGAAGGCAGATCTAAGTATAGTGTTGTTGATGGCAAACAAAGGTTATCTACTTTATTTGAGTTTGCTGAGAATAAATTTCCGGTAAGTGAACAAGCAACTTTGACAAGACTGACAGGTAAATCTTTCAAAGACTTAGAAAACGAAGTCAAGCAAAATTTTTGGAAATATCAGTTTGCTGTTGAATATGTCCCATCCGACGATGAACGAATCATCAATGATATATTTAACCGAATCAACCGTAATGTGATCAAGTTAACACGTCAAGAACTGCGTCATGCAAAGTTCAATGGCGGATTTATCACTACTGTAGAAGATTTAACTGACTGGATAGCTGCAATTCTCCCACCAAGCTTTCCCTTAATTCCTGCAAAAGACAAAAAACAAATGAAAGATGTAGAGTTTGTGACTCTACTTTTATTGTTTCTAGAAGAAGGAGTTAAGTCTTATCGTCAGGATGATTTGGATAAAGCTTTTAACGATCGAGATTTAGCTTGGGAGGAGCAAGATGAAATAGCATCTGAATTTAAACAAGTTATAGAATTAATAAAAGACTTGTTAGATGTTTCGCCTAAAGATATAAATTTATGCAAAACAAAACTCAAAAATCAAGCTGACTTTTATTCATTTTTTGGCGCGATCGCAGAATTAAAGCGTGAAAAATCATTAAATATAACAGCCGATGTCTGCCAGAGAATTTACGAATTGATGGAATTAGTAAAATCTCCTGAATTAGCAATAAAAACTCAAGAAGCTCAAGCTTATTATGAGGCAATCACAACTTCATTGGGTTCATCAGGAATTGAAAAAACTAAAACTAGAATTAATATCTTAAAATTATTGATTTCAGGAAATACTAATTTGTAATCAATCTGTAAAATATCGAATTTATGATTTATCCTTCTATTTTAGACCGCCAATATGAACAATATCTTCCCTTCGTCCAAGAGGTTGCAAAGCTAGTAAAAGAAACAATGCTAAATTTTTGTGACAACAAGGGATATGCACTGACTTCTAGAATTAAAACTATTGAATCTTTAGCAGAAAAAATTGAGACAGGTAGATTTGAAAAATGGTCAAAACTAGATGACTTATTTGGTTGTACAGTCATTATCCCAAATTTATCACAAGAAAAAGAGGTAATTAAATTTTGTCAAGATACTTTTCAGGTTACTCAAACAGTCAAAAGAGGACAGAATAAAAAATCTCCCGATACTTTTAAATTTGATTCAACTAGAATTTATGCCCGCTTAAAAAGTGTAGATGATAGCAATATCGATAATTTTTTGAGTATTTTTAATGTCATCTTTGAAATTCAAATAAAAAGTGCTTTTGAACACGCATGGGCAGTTTCAACCCACGATCTAGTTTATAAAGGTTCGGAAATTGACTGGAAGAAACTCCGTTTAGCAGCACAAATAAAAGCGATTGTTGAACAGCTAGATACAATGATTCTGGCATTTGAACAAATATCTCCTGCTATACAAGAAAGTGAGGATCCTGAAACAAAAAAAAAGCGTCAACTAGCTATTGCTACTCAAGAACTATTCCAGCGAGAAAAAATTCCCGAAGAACTTAAGCCCAAAGATATGACCCGTTTTTGCGATAATTTATATGGTATTCTTGTCAGGGCTGGAAAAGTGGATAAAGTTCAAGAGGTTATTAAGTGTATTACAAAAAAAATTAATTCAACTCCCAGCAAGCAAATTCCCAGAAGTATCTCCCTATTACAGTATTTTTTGGCGATTTTAGTAGAAGCAGAAATTATTATTTTGCCTTTAGATAACTATTATTTTCATATAACATCAGAATTGCTTACGCTTTATCCAATTTTTCAGAACAACGTTGATTTGATTTTTGAATACGATCTTTGATAATTTTAACACAAACCCGATCGCCTAACGGGGCAAAATATCATCTAATCGAAGTTGCAAACTCTTTAACAGAGGAGAAATAATCCGTTCACCCATGCGAAATTGTTGTTTGGCATAATCTTGATCGATTAGTTGACAAACGGTGACAGTAGGTTGTTTCGGTTTACCGATAAAAGCCACGCCTCCCAATCCGCGATAATCAACAATCCAATATTCTGGAATTCCTAAAAGAGCATATTCTTCAACTTTTCGGGCATAATCTGTTTCCCAGTTAGTGCTGACGACTTCTACTGCCAATTTAATCGATCGCCCCAGGGTAATCACAGGTTCTCTTTCCCAGAGGGGTTCGCTGACAAGGGCAGTTTCATCTAACACTACAATATCGGGACGGCGGGCAGTAGCTGCGTCGGAAAATGGACGGATCAAACAAGTGCGGGGAATGAACCAAGGTAGTTTTTCTGCTGCGATCGCAATTACTATTTGAGCTACCAGTTTACCACTGACGGTTTCGTGGGGGCCTGTGGGTGACCTGTCAACTAATTCTCCGTCAGCAAGTTCGTAGCGGGGGTTGTCACAGTATCGATCGACAAATGCTTCAAAGGTGAGGATTTTTTGCGCGGTGTAAGCCATTGGAAACTAATAGTTTTTTGCTTAAAATCTTATTCTATCAACTAACCAAATCCCAAATCAGAACCTTTCCCCGCGTGCACCAAAGCCAACTTTTCGTAACGCTTAGCGTGTTCCACTAACTGGGCAGATTCCTCTTCAGACAAGTCTCGCAGCCGCTTGGCAGGCACTCCAGTCACTAGCGTATGAGGGGGAACGTCCTTCGTGACAACCGCCCCTGCACCGACGATCGAGCCTGTGCCGACTCTCACTCCATCCAGGACGATCGCCCCAATCCCGATCAAACAGCCCCGTTCAATGTAAGCTGAATGAATGACCGCTCGATGTCCTACTGTCACAAAATCTTCTAAAACAGTCGGTTTCCCCGGATCGCCGTGTAGAATTGCTCCATCTTGGATATTGGTACTTTTGCCGATCGCAATTCGTTCTACATCCCCCCGCACCACCGCCCCGTACCAGATACTAGCGCCCGCAGCCACCTCTACCCTGCCGATGACAACAGCGCCCTCAGCGACAAAAGCAGCTTCGGAGAGATCCGGCAATGGCCAATAGGCAGGAAGTGCAAGCAGAGGTTCGTTGAGATTGCTCATCTTTTTGGTCGATCGTGATACTTCTAGCAGATTAGCTGGTTGTTGATACGGGATATAATAAGACTATTTGCCACTTTTGCAGATAAATATGCTGGGACGCAATAAATGATTGAAGTTGCCTTGCAATACCCGATGTTTGGCCCGGAAATTCAGTGTCCACACTGTCGCCAAACAATTCCGGCTTTAACACTCACGGATACCTATTTGTGTCCGCGTCACGGGGCATTTGAGGCAGATCCAAAAACGGGGGAACTGGTTCACCTTCAGTCTGGGCGACACTGGCGCCGCTGGGAGGATGAATGGTATCGCCAGCACACTCACCCTGACGGAATTCGGTTTGAAATTCACGAAGCGCTCGATCGACTTTATACTCAAGGGTACCGAGCAACTCGCGTCATCGTTGCCCAACGTTATCGAGACTTAATCAGCGCTTATTTGGAACGCAGCACGCCTTGGCGGGGCCAGCCGGATTCGCCACGCCCGAGGCTGTACGGTTTACCTGTGGATTTTAGCCCCGATCCCCAAGAGGAACCTTGCTGGGAAGTGATTAATTTTGATTTGGAAAAAGAGCCGGGAGTTCCAATTAGATATCCCTATTTTCGATTGTTTGAATAGTCCGTTGTCCGTTGTCCGTTGTCCGTTGTCCGTTGGCAGTAGTTATTAGTTTATTAATTTCTTAGTAGTAGGTGACAAATAACATAGGATAAATAATAAGTGCCAACTACCAATTGACAACTACCAATTGACAACTGCCAACTATCAACTGCCAACTATCAACTATCAACTGTCAACTATCAACTGTCAACTGCCAAATGCACCACGCCTCGATTCGCACTGCTAACATTCATCGGGCGATCGCCTTTTACGAACAGTTAGGCTTTACTGTGAGCGATCGCTTTACCACAGGTTACACCCTAGCCTGTTGGATGGAAGGTCTCAACGGACGCATCGAACTCATCCAAATTCCGGAACCAAAACCCGCACCGGATGCTTTCGGTGACGAGCATTATGTTGGATATTATCATTTATCTTTCGATTTGACTGAGGCGACAACTGATTTGCCGAGTTGGTTGCAGTCTCTCAAACAGCGGTTTGAGGAAGCAGCTAAAGACGAACCAAATCAGTTTCAAGCTTTGAAAGTTTTATTAGAACCGACTCAACAGGCGATCGGGCAAAATGTTTATGAAGTAGCTTTTATTGCTGATACCGACGATTTGCCCTTAGAGTTTATCCGGCGTCTTAATTCTATCAATTCTGAAAAGTAGGAAAACGGCATTGCCGTGTCCGACCCAGGAGTTAGGACTTTTAACTTTGTTTGATAGCATCATTCAATCGTAGATATTAGATGCAACAAAGCACGAGCCATTAATATCATGTCCTGTCAATTAGCATCACAAAAACCGTTCGTAGTGCGGACTGAAGTCCGCTATACGGCTGCGGACTGATATCAAATCCGGTAGCATCGGAATAATATATTTGAATTATGTAGTGCGAGCGTCTCGCTCGCGATCTATGTCGCGAGCGAGACGCTCGCACTATATAATTCCGATGCACCCGGAAACGATATGAAGTCCGCACTACGAACCAATCTTACTGGCTGCGGACTGAAGTCCGCACTACGAACTAATCTTACAGTGATTAATCGATGCAATCAATTCTTGACAAAACAAAACCCGCCGGTGCGGGTTTCATCTTAAAACTAATTGTTATTGTCTGACGGTGTTCAACTACTTTTTAGGAGCAAGAGCCTCATTACCAACAGTGGGACGTACCGATGCAGCGCTAGTTTTCAAAAGTGCGATCGCCTGCGCGTAGCAAGGATCGTCCTTCGTCGCAACCAACGTCGGTTTATTAGCTAATTTCAGCTTTTGTTCGTCGCTAACTTCCACCTTGACATCGGGAGTAACGCCCTTGTGACTGATATCCGTACCGTTGGGAGTATAGTAGTGGGCGATCGTCACCGCCAATCCCGAACCGTCAGACAAAGGATGCGTAGACTGCACCAAAGCTTTGCCAAAAGTTTGGCCGCCCATCACAGTGGCGCGCTTGTTGTCCTTCAGCGCACCGGCCAAAATCTCGCTGGCGCTGGCCGAGTTGTTGTCCACCAACACCACCAAAGGCTTGTTAGTGATTGCAGTGCGGTTGGCCCGCATTTCCTGAGAATCTCCCGCACGATAGACTGTACGGACGATCGCCCCAGAATCCATCCACATCTGCGCGATATCAATGCTCACCGACAGCAACCCGCCGGGATTACCCCGCAAATCCAACACAAAAGCGTCAGCTTTCTGCTCCGAGAGATTTTTAATCGCCCGCTGCATTTGTTCGCCCGCGTGGGAGCTAAACTCTTGCAAGCGGATATAACCGACATTCTTGTCAGCTTCCTTCTTAAGGCTGTAGCGAACCGCTGCTACCTCAATTTTCGCCCTAGTCAGAGTAATATCAAACTCGCTTTTGCCCTGACGAGCAATCCGCAGCGTGACTTTCGTGCCTTCGGCACCCCGAATTATTTGAGCCGCATCCGCGACAGTCATACCTTTGGTAGGTTTGCCGTCAATCACCAAAATCGTATCGCCAGCTTGAATCCCTGCCTTCAGGGCTGGGGAATTTTCCATCGGCTCAACTACCGTGATCGCTTTCGTTTTCTCGTCTTCTTCGAGCCTCATCCCCACCCCTGTCAGTTCCCCGGAGATTTGACTCTTCAGCGCTTCGTACTGTTTCGGATCCATGAAGCGGGTGTAGGGGTCTTTTAATTTTTCTAGGGCATTGCGGAGGGCAGTGTAGGCAGCTTCGCGAGAAGTATAATTTTTGCTGAGCAATTCTTGGCGGGTAACTTGCCAGTCAGTCTTGTTAAAGGTTGGATCGACATAATCTCGGTTCACAATTTGCCAAGCTTCGTCTAAGACAGCTTTGGGGCTATCTTGAAGTTCGGCGCGGACTGACTGACTCAGACTGGGAACGAGTAAAGATATCGAAGCGGTTGTTGCCATCGCCCCAGTGAACAGGGCTGCCTGTAACTTAGAAAAGCGTCTGCGGGCTTGATTCATTGAATTTTGGCTCAATTCTATTTTTGATTGTTGATTTGAGATTTAAAATTGCTAAAAAATCTCAAACTACCACTTAAACTATGTTGTGGAGGCCATAGCATCCCTTTGGATAGTTTAACCAGCTTTATAGTCGATCGCCAACCAATCATTACTCTATTTTAATAAACTTAATTTAAAACTTGGATTTAAATGTCTCATGGAAACTAAAATCGAAAATTTTTCGCGTAAGTGGTTGAGTCTGCTCGTTAATGGAGTTATCGGTGCAGCAGCGCTGGCTGGAGTCATTACCATGCAGTCGATCGGGCAATTAGGCGGAATGACCCCAGTTAGCGTTGAGGAGCAAAAGCCGCTCTCTGCAATATCTGCTGCCACTTTCAAGCAAGCCGCCCAGCAAGAAGCCCAGCAAGAAGCCCTGCGGCTGAAAATGCTCAAAAATTTCCCTAGTTTTGGGTTTGACAATTTAATTGCAGATTGGACATTTCTCAAATTTTTGCAGTATTTTGGCGATGACGAAGCACGAAATGTGACTGGTTACAATCTCAGCAAAGATTATTTTGACATAATTACCCAGCGCGACCCCAAGTGGGCTGACATCTACCTGTTTCTGTCCACAGCCGTTTCTTTTTATCAGGGAAAGCCTGAAACTGCTGTTAAGTTCATCGAGCGTGGTACTAGGGCCCTTGCCGTTTCGCCGCAACTTCATTCCCAATCATGGATAGTGTGGCGAACTAAAGGCCTTGATGAGTTACTGCTATTGGGGGATATTCCCGAGTCAATTCGCTCTCACGAAATGGCTGCTGAGTGGGTGGAAAAAACCCCGGATGGGAAGAAATTGGCGCCGATGTTTCGAGCAACTGCTGAGTTTTTGCGCCGAGATCCAGATAGCGTGCCGGTGCGGTTTAATGCTTGGAGCGCGGTTTATTATCAAACAACTGATAAGTTGGTTCGTCAAAGGGCAAAACAAGCTCTTGTCAAGTTGGGAGCTCGGGTGCAAAAAGATCGGGATGGAAAGGAAAGTTTTATTTTGCCTCCCAAAAATTAGAGTGCACAATGCACGCTCCCGATCCTGTTCTGTGCAAATCTTAAAATAGTTTGATTTCTGTTTGAGTTATTTCGCGCCATTCACCGGGTTTGAGGCTTTCCAGACGCAAATGCCCGATCGCGCTTCTCACCAGCCGCAGCGTCGGAAACCCCACTGCTGCCGTCATCCGGCGCACTTGGCGGTTGCGGCCTTCGGTGAGAGTCATTTCCAGCCAAGCTGTCGGAATGTGTTTGCGAAATCGAATCGGGGGCTCGCGGGGCGGCAATTCGGGTTCTGCGGACAATAATTGCACTTTTGCCGATCGAGTCCGATAATCTTGAATGGTGACACCAGTTTGCAAACGGGCGATCGCGCCTGCATCGGGAACCCCTTCGACTTGCACCAAGTAAGTGCGGGGGTGAGCGAATTTCGGATCGCTGAGGCGGTGCTGCATTTGTCCGTCATCGGTTAACAGTAGCAAACCTTCGCTATCGCGATCGAGCCTGCCGACGGCATAAACATCAGGAATCGAAATAAAATCTTTAAGAGTGCTGCGTTTAGTTTCCCCTGAATTGTCAGTGAATTGAGTTAAAACATCGTAAGGTTTGTAAAATAAAATGTATCGATATGGCATAATAAATTAAATTAAAGATTAAAAAACTCCAATGATCGAGATAATTTTAACATTAAGTAGATTCGGATGAACTAACATTCTGCGCCAAAGCAATCATTTATTTATGTGCCGGTTCGCGTGCATACAAAAACATTGAATTCTTGTGAAACAGGCATCCTGCCTGTTCTTGAAAGTAGTCAAAATGCGAGCATCAATAAACTTAACTATATTTTACCACAAAGAATTGGTTTAAAGCCGGAACCCTTGTAGGTAGAAATTAAAAGAAGACTATTCATTACTCCAATCCTCGGACTGCCAGGTAGAGTTCGCCCTCATCTGTCAACTGTCAACTGTCAACTGTCAACTGAATGAATATGCCCGAAGCCACACACCGCGTTTGCATAGTCCTAGGAACTCGCCCGGAAGCGATTAAACTAGCCCCAGTAATTCAACTGTTCAAAAAATCGCCAAACTTTGACACCCAAGTAATTTTAACCGGTCAGCACCGAGAAATGGTCGAGCAAGTGATGCAGATGTTCGACCTGAAAGCCGATCGAGATTTAGCCATTATGCAGCACCAGCAAAGCTTGACAGATATCACTTCCCGGAGTTTGCATGGTTTGGAAGCCTTGTTTAAAGAGTTGCAGCCAGAAATCGTCTTAGTACAGGGAGATACAACGACAGCCTTTGCCGCTGCCTTGGCTGCATTCTACCAAAAAATACCCGTAGGTCACGTAGAAGCCGGATTGCGGACTGACGACGTGTTCAATCCCTATCCCGAAGAAGCTAATCGGCGGTTGATTTCGCAGCTCACACGGCTGCATTTTGCCCCAACAGCGCTGGCTGCGGAGAATTTAGTGCGATCGGGCGTTTTGGGAGAAATTCACCGTACAGGCAACACAGTCATCGACGCTTTGCTATCTGTCGCCAAACGCGAACCCGAATGCAACATTCCCAACTTAGATTGGAGCCAACATCGCACCATTTTAGCAACAGTACACCGCCGCGAAAATTGGGGCAAACCATTAGCAGGAATTGCCAAGGCATTTATTCAAATCTTAGATAAATTTCCCGACACAGCCTTGCTCTTACCACTACACCGAAATCCCACAGTCCGGGAACCATTAAAAGCTCTATTGGGCGACCATTCAAGAATCTTTTTAACAGAACCATTAGATTACGCAGAATTAGTAGGAGCGATGCAGAGAAGTCATTTAATCTTGACAGATTCAGGCGGATTGCAAGAAGAAGCACCGAGTTTGGGTAAGCCAGTTTTAGTATTGCGAGAAACCACAGAAAGGCCAGAAGCAGTTTCCGCAGGCACTGCTAAACTTGTCGGTACAAATTCTGATACAATTACAGCAAAAGCCGCAGAATTGCTGAGTGATTCTAAAGCTTACGACGCGATGGCAATGGCAATTAATCCCTTTGGCGACGGCTTAGCCTCCTCCCGAATTTTGAAAATAGTTACAGACTACTTTTCGGAGTAAAAGTTAATCCTAAAACCCACATTCCGCAGATATTCGATCGGATTTAATTTCAAAAGAATTCAGAATTCTCAAAACCTCAAATAATTGCTCTGCAATCATTTGAGGCTTTTTT
>NZ_JAEQCF010000105.1:0-17334 GCF_020738625.1 Microcoleus sp. PH2017_09_SFU_O_A | reverse complement strand
TAGACTGACATTCCGGGCATTGCATAATATTCCTTTTAAATGTGTGTGATTTGTGACGCTCCGACGACCATTTCATCATACCCTAGTTCAGCAACGCCGCCTTTTATTGTCGGCAATTCTCAGACAAATGGAACGGCTGGTGCAATTACTAGGGGAAATAGTAATCCCCAACAAACGATTTTCCCCGATCGCAGTTATCGCTATACTTACAAACAGGATCGCGATCGCATTCAAATTATCTCGGTTCCTGAAATCGTTACGCCCGTACCAACTCCCGCACCAACTCCCGCACCGACAACCGCACCAACTCCCGCACCAACACCCGCACCGACAACCGCACCAACACCCGCACCGACAACCGCACCAACACCCGCACCGACAACCGCACCAACACCCGCACCTTTACTTATACCCAGACGCCAGCCACCACAGGGTTTATCCCCCGCCGCAACTCCCACGCCAACACCCGAAAGCCCGATCGCAACTCCCACCCCAACACCCGAAATCCCATCCCAAACACCCGCAATCTCGATCGCAACCCCAACCCCATCCCCAACACCCGAACCCCCGCCGATCGACCTTTCCCCCATCCAAGAACTGCTAAACACCAATTTCTTCACGCTTCCGCCCCGCACAACCCGCACACAGCCCTCAGCCCCAACAATACCAAGCGCGAGCGATCGCATACCCGCCGCACCCACAATTCCCCCGATCGCCCAACTCACCGCCCCGATCGCACCTCCAAGCTCGATCGCACCTCCAAGTGCGATCGCACCTCCAAGTGCGATCGCACCCAATCCAACACCCGCACCCCTACAATCGCCTTACAATCCGCCTGTAGCAGCAATTCCACCTGTAATTGCACCCTCTTTCTCTCCCATTCCCGCACCCATTCCCCCAGCCGCAGTAGCACCCGCCCAAAGCGAAAATCCGCAACAAGATTTAGCTTATTTAATTGGCAATTTATTAGGAGCAAAAACCACTATCACCCCAAATCCTGAAACAGGAAGCAGCACTTTTAACTGGGCATTTACTGATCCAAAGAACAACTTTTCCCTCACACCACCGCCCGTTGAAAAACCGAATCTTACTTTAATAACGCCTCCTGAAAACCCGCCAGAAAAACCGCCCGAACTTGGTTCTTCTGCTACAGAACAACCCGATGGCTGGATAGTCTTAACTCCTACTCCTGCGCCTACTATTGAGCCACCCGTTGAGGCGATCGAGCCTAATTCCTTGGCAAGCATTCCCGAAACTACTCCGCCGCCAACTCCAGCACCCGCACCAATTCCAACTCCAGCACCCGCACCAATTCCAACTCCAGCACCCGCACCAATTCCAACTCCAGCACCCGCACCAATTCCAACTCCAGCACCAACTCCAGCAGCCGAAACTCCCCCACCCGCAAATATTCCCAATCTTTTTCCCTTAGAAATTAGCAGATTTAGCGTTGAACAAGCTTTAGATCAAGGCAATGCTGATGAGGCTATTGCCTTAATCGATAAACTCTTTGAACAAGACTATGAAAACTACTTTAAAGAAGATTTTACTGACAAAAGAGTCAATGTTGAGTATATCAGAGAAACTCTGAAAACAATTAAGACAGAAACCGGAAAACAAGCCGTAATCGTTTATGCCTTCGCCAGTCTCGAATCATTGTCGCTAATATTAGTAGTTCCCGAAGGCCCTCCAATTCTGAAATCTATTAAAGTCAATCGTGTAAACTTGAATAAAATCGTAAATGAATTTCAAAAAAATATCTCAAATCCAGATAGTCTTGAAGATAAAGACTTGGCAAATGCGAAGCAACTTTATGATTTATTTGTTGAGCCAATTTCTAAAGAATTAGCAGAATTAAATATAGATATGCTAGTTTTTTCCTTCGATGCAGGTTTGCGACAATTGCCCATAGCAGCTTTCTACGATGGCGAACATTTTTTAGTAGAAAAGTACAGCCTCGGCTCAATTCCCAGTGTCAGCTTGACTAGCACTAATTATGAAAGCTTAAAAAACGCTCAAGTTTTAGCGATGGGTGCTTCCCAATTCCCCCATACTAATAAACCAAAGTTGCCTGCGGTGCCGATCGAATTATCTGCGATCGCCGGTACCACAAGCAACACCCAAAATGCTGGTGAATTACCGCTGTGGCGCGGCCGCTTTTTTCTCAATCAAGATTTTACCGTGGAAAATCTCACCAAACAGCGGCGGCAGCAACAGGCTTTTGAGATTGTTCACCTAGCTACTCACGCCAGCTTCCCGCAACATCAAAACGGACGCAAGGAGGCTGAAATTGACCTGTGGAACCGCTCTTTGGCTCTGGATAAATTTCGGTTGGCGAAGTGGTACGATCGCAGGCAAGTACAGTTATTGGTGTTGAGTGCGTGCGAAACTGCGATCGGCAATAGTGACGCAGAAATGGGTTTTGCTGGACTGGCAGTCCGCAGCGGTGTAAAATCAGCTTTGGCGAGTTTGTGGAAAGTTAATGATTTTGCGACTTTGGGGCTGATGACTGAGTTTTATGCTAATTTGCGATCGACTCCCATTAAGGCTGAAGCCCTCAGACAAGCTCAACTGGCGATGATTCGCAAACAGGTCGCGATTAAAGATGGTAAGTTGGTGGGGAGTCAAAAAAGGGCGATCGATCTTACTCGGGCCGGACAAGTACCAAATTCAGATTTATCTCATCCCAAATTTTGGGCCGGATTTACACTAATTGGCAGTCCTTGGTAATCAGCTAGCGCGCATCTAATTTTAATACCAAATTGTCAAAAAATCTTTTTTGCAAAAATGAGATGCTCCAGGCCAAACGTAAAACTAAACTCTTTAGCCAAGCAAAAACCATGAGCAACTTTACTAAAATATTCAAGTCAAAAGATAAATCCTCAATCACCTTGAGTTTAGAGGAATCCGTCGCGGCGATCGCACTTGTCGCAGCGGAGGCTAATTCCCCTGACGCCGATGCAGATATCTTAGAAAGCATACTTTGGGATTCAGAAATATTTGCTGAATTCTCGGAAGATGATATGTCAGAAATGTTTCAACATTTGGCAAATATTATCGCGGAAGATGGTTTGGGAGGATTATTTAATACCGCCCATGAATCACTTCCAAATGAGGTGGTTTTGGATACTTTTGCCATTGTCGTAGCAATGTTTGTCGTAGATGATGAAGTGTCGAAAAAGCACCGGGATTTTCTCAAGGAATTTCAAGAAGTATTAGGTGTAGACGATGAGGAAGCCGAAGAAATTATCGGGGATGTAATTGCTGCATACTCCCACCTAGAAATCGAAGAGGCTGATTTCGATTTAGAAGAGGAGCCGTTGTACCTGTCTGCTAAACGCAATTTTACTGTCTCAATTCCAGTTGACAAGCAACGAGGCGGTAGGATTGATGATGGAGAAGGCTATGTTGCATTTTCTGATGGCTTTGGTGTTTTGCTGAAAATTGATTATTTCCAGACGGCTAGCGAAGTGGAAAAATTAATCGAGTCAGCGGGCGAATGGGCTTATCTTACTTCGTTTCTTAACAAGTTTATTGACGATCAAATTCTCGCTAAATTTGCTGATTCTAAGTTGCTCTACACTGAATATTTAGAAGATGAAGAAGCTTATTTTGCAGTGGTCGATTTACCGGGGAGTGCAACTCTCAGCGTGCAAGAAAAAGATGCCGCAGCTACTAAAGTGGATGCTTACCGGGGATTTATGGCTTTTATAGTTGACGATTTTTGCTACACGGTAAGTTGTCAGCGAGTTTATCAGGCTAAGGATGAATTGGGTTCTCTTGAGTCGGAGGTTGAGGGCATTATGAACAAGATTTTTGACTTTATTGAGACGATCGAATTTTCTGAGGGCGAATAAACATGATTTATAGCGGATTGAGGGAAAGATTAAGTATTGATGAATCAATCGCTCAATCGCTCAATCAAAAATTTCTGTAGGGTGCGTCGCCAGGGAGATTTGCGCTTGAATGCTAAAGATTTACCGAGGCGACACACCCGAAGAAACTTCTAGATATTAGAGTAGAGGTTTTTTGCATTGACACTCTCAGCGCTCTTCGCGACTGAGATTCTTAAGAAATTTCGTTCTTAATATCCCTATTGCTAGGGTTCCTGGGCGCAATCCTATTGCCAAAAAATGGCGGGCTGCTATCCTTGCCTTTGGGCAAGCTCCTCAAGCGTTTAAGGGGCTCGGGCCCTTGGTAACGCGAGAGTCCCCGCGTACCTTTAATATATGGTAGGCATTTGCTTCCCAGGTTTACACCTGTGTATCCATCCCAATAAGAGAGTGTAACGGCAAAAGACCTTTTTACACTGCTAAAAATGTTAAGAATTAAGAAAAATTCACGGCGGTTAAAACCGCCCGTGCCACTTTCATCTCAGGTCTAAAGACTCAGAGTTTTCCGCTTGCCGAACTTTTTTTATAAAATAGTGCGATCGAGAATTCGGCTGTTTTGACCAATTCTCGATCGCACTTCCAACTCAAATCACTCAACCGCAGTCGAGAGATAGCAGCAATTAGTGGGCCCTTGCGACTAATTAGTAGTCTGAGCTTCCACCAATCTTTGCTTGAGTTCTTCCAAAGCGCTCGCCCAGCGCGGATCTGGCTGCACCGAACCGGAATCAGCACTCGAAACCGTTGTTGTTGACTGATTGCGGCGAGACTTGTTGTTATCACCGCGACGGCGATTGCTTTTGCTAGAACCGCCACCTCCACCTTGGGTAGGAGGAGCCGAGCGCTGCTGTTGCTGCGGTGCAGGGACTGGCTGCGACGGCGACGATGATGCCAACTGCGGGGCAGCAGGCGATGATGACTGTTGCTGATCGTCTTCGCCCTTCTCAGATTTACCCTTAGAGCGGGGTAAGGCCTTCTCTATTTTCAGGGGGTTTTCTTTGAACATCAAGCCGTTGTATTTCTCAATAACTTGATCTGCTTGTTCGTCGGTTAGCACCGTCACAAAGCCAAATCCTCTGCATTTACCAGTTTTGCGATCTGTAATTACCTTTGTGGTAACAGATTCGCCTTCGGGTGCAAAAACTTCTTGCAATTCTAGGCGATCGAGTTCCTTCGGTAGATTACCAACATAAAGACGAATAGACATGAAAAATTCCTCCAGATTGGGATTTTAATTAGTTTGCTCGAACAAAATTACCTGAAGTCAAATCAATATTGACCGCAGGGAAACACCGCATAACCACAGAATTTGCACATTCCTCCCACCAACCTTGACAGCTCCCCCCACCTTTTAGAACAAAAAGATGATTTACTCTGATCGTGCCGGAACTGAACCGCCAATGCAGAGAGCTTTTAAATCTCAGGTTGTTGTGTAAACTTTTAGTCATCACTCAAATGTTTAGGCTATTGGCTGTTCTGTATTACTTGCTTCCGGTTTTGATTCAGAATGTTTATAGCCAGCGCCGTGTAGAAATTTATGTCCAAGGATGTCAATTGCGAGCGATCGGAATGCCAGTATTCAGTCTAATACAGTGAGGGAGAAAATCGCTAACATTTTTTCAGCCAGTAATCTTACCTCACTTCTAATCTCGCTCCTAATGTTGAGGACTACTCATTTACCCGGTATCCCTCAAATCGGGCCCGGCAGCGTCCGACCATTCTTTAAAGGTATCACAGCCTTGGTAACAGAGCTAGTTATTTAGCAAGATTTCATGCTGTATTGAACGAAAACCGTATCTGAATCACTTTTCTGAATTCATTCCGCAGAGCTAAATTCGCTGTCGAAAAAAAACAGCCGACAGGCGGCTGGCTGAACTTGCTGTGTTGGGAGGTTGACAATTTTTACGCAATGCCTTATCGATTTTAGCCAATTGAAGTTATTGCGCTATTTGGTTCAATCCGATTCATGTAAACAAATGTAACAGAAGGTCGGCAAAAAAGCAACTTTTCTTTACGAAGGGTTGACAGTTGACAGTTGTCCGGCTGGGGGTTGTCCGTCACATTCCATAAAGGTACGTTGTCGCGCTTCAGCGCTCTTTCATATAGACAAGAGCGCTGAAGCGCAACAACGTACCTTGTCTCATCTTCCGCCTTGGATAATGATGTACGCGCCCCAAACAGCAGCAGCAAAGGCCAAAATCGCAGACCAAATCGGATGTCCGCTGTCACTAACGAGTCCTTCTTGACTGCGGAGAGTTTCTAGGTCGATCGCCACAGTAGCACCCCGACGCAGCCAACCAGTCGCCACAACCGGTTTTCCGATCAAATCGGTAGGGCGAGTCGTCTGTTTGAGCAAAAATGGGTACAAAGAGCCGATCGGGCCAATCATCGAAACATAGTGCAACCTCACCAAACCCGTCGCCGTTTGCAAAATCAAATCCTGTCCCAGCCAATTGTCAATACCAGGTCTACCCAAAAGTTGCCCGGAAAGGCGCACAGGTTGAGCATCTAGCGGTAGAGTTTTCGAGTTTGACAAAATTTCTAGTAAACTTGGTGAAGTGGTTTCTCGTGGCGTAATGTCGGGGAAAAAATAGTTAATCCGCATCAAAGTACCGAGACAAAATCCGATCGGCAAACAGCCCCAAAGAATCGATCGATCGCCCAAAAGCCAATCCAATTGCCAAATACTCGTCTTGGAAAACAGCCAGCTAACCATCCACAGCAGTGCAACAATCCCCAGACTCATCGGAATCCCAAAAAACGGCGCACCTTGTAAAAATAGTTTTGAGTCTTTAAATTCGAGTATGGATTTAAACAGAGATAATTTTCCTGTTTTGGGTTTTTCCGGCGACAGACTCGCCAAATCTAACTCAGTCTCCAGTTTCCAGAATTGAGCGTAGAGTTCCAACAGCTTGAAACGCTCTCCCATCAAAGGATGCGTGCTGTTAATTGTCAAAAGAGCGCGATCGGGATTGGTGACATCCCACAACAAAATCTGTTTTAGGGGCGCGCGCAATGCAGCACCACCAAAGGTTACAGCTTGTGCGACGCCGACGGGTAACAACAAATCGAAACTTTCGAGGAAAAAGCTAGTTTGTTTTTGTTGTTCGATATTTGCAGCAATGCCGATCGCAATTTTAGTTAGTGCTCGCGTCAAACCGTTGGGATTGCCGGTAATTTCTGCGGAAGTGCGATCGCTAAAATATACTCTACGGCGCGACAACCACAACATCGGCCAACGCAGTAATTTATAAATTCCGTAACTGGTAGCAGAAATTGCGGCGGTGACAACTCTCACAGTACGACGCAAAAAGTCGATCGTCATTAAATCGCACAACCGCTCGCCCCAGTATGCAGTCTGCCAATATATAAGGTAAGGAATCTGAAGCACCAACATCGCCAGCGACATCGGCGCAAAATCCCAGTGAGAAATATGCGCCAACTCCCGCGCGAAAATAGTGGCAATTTCATCATCCGTCAATTGATCTAACAGCCCTTGACTGACAGCAATCCGAGCAAAACGGGGCAAACAGCCGTAACTGAAAGCTACAGGAACATTGAGCGGTAAGAGTTTCAGTACAGGCGTTGGCATATTTTGCTTGGTGCCAAAACTGCGGAGTACGCGCGTCGCTTCCTTGCTGTGCTTGGATAAAACTGAGCCGCGCAGGGTTTCGATACCGCAAAAAAGTTTTAGCAGGGCGTCTGTCAGCCAGGGAGAAGACGCCAAAAGCAATCCGAAAAGAATCTGGAGGAAGAAAGTTGGATCTCGGTAAAAAAGCTGAATTGGCTGAAAAATTGGCAATCTAGTAAATATGTAAAGCTGAACTAATAGAGCATTGATGTTTGTCAGCAGGAATTGTAGGACTAATCGGGCTAGAAAAAATAGGGCGATCGCACTTCCAACTGCTTCGATCCGAAAATTCAGCAACTTTAGCGGTTTGAGAGGGCGCGGACTTTTGGTGCGCCCCGCTTGGCGCCAAGTAAGTTCGTAGGTATCGGGGCTGGCGAATCCGGGGATATCTGTTGGGGAACCGGAACTGTTTTCGCCGCTAGTTTCTGTATCGGTTGCGGTTGCTGTAGGGGCGGTGTCCCCGTGCTCGCCCTCTTGTGTCGGGTGAATCGGCGGTTTGGGGGGTGGAGGTGGCGGTGAAATATGTGTGGATTTGGTGTTTGCTGGGGCGCTAGTCGGCTCTAAGGGTAAAAATCCGGTTTTTTGGTCTGCGGTTTGTCGAGCGCCCTTAAGCGTTTCCTTCCGCGATTCCGTTGCTGAATCAAAGGCGACAAAGCCGGTTTCTGGTGTAGTTTCCGGTGGTTTTGGGGGGGTTAATTCTTTTAAAGTGCGATCGGCCCAGGTTTTGATTTGGGTGTTGGGGATGTTGGTGAGGGAAGTGCAAAGGGCGATCGCGCTTTTGAGATTTCCGGTTGCTTTGTATGCCACGACTAATCCCATTTGGGCGCGGATTCCGGGCGGTTGATTTGCTGCGGTTTGGCTGACGGATTCTAAAAGGGCGATCGCGCTTTGGTAATCTTTTTGTTTCAAAGCAGCTAACCCAGCCTCTAGAGACTGTTTCAGAGATGAATCCGCCGAATTTTGATTGTTTGGAGATGCCATAACTGTGATTGCGATCGCGTCTTGTCTAAGATAACCTCACCCGAAGGCAATTCGGCAACTAGCAATGTACGGGATGTCACGGATCTTGAGGGAAGATGGCCGAGGTATCCAATGAACATATTTTCCTTAAAACGAGTGGGATGGGCTTCTAGCCCGTCCCGTATTTTCCTTAAAACAATGAGTGGGATGGGCTTCTAGCCCGTCCCAAATCTAAAAAATAAATACAGTATAATTTATCAAATCAGGCTTAAATACTTTTATTTCTTCAGTCCGCGAAGGCGGACTTTGTTCGTGTAGTCGCGATTTCAAAAGAGACTGTTGGCGAATCAAGAAAGGGTTTCACCCATCACCCCTCAAAAAGGTGTTTCTGGACTAAATATCTAATTGACCATGTAGCTGTTAACTACAAATAGCGAACGCAAATACTGACTTCCAGAGGTGAGGGGTGACGCCCCATGAATTCGCCAACAGTCTCTGGTGATAGGGAAATTGATATTTTTTCAGCTTGCATTATCTTAGCAATTGGTAATTACAAAGATTCTTTATTAAGAATCGCACAATACCCACAAAAAGTCGATCGCGATCGCAGAAACTGGGTTTTTTATAGTCGCGTGGAGCCTGAGAAACCGGGTTTCTTTGGAAAATCTCATGAGGATGCGTAAATTATCGTAGAAACCCGGTTTCTTGGATGGTGGGGCGATCGCATGGGCTAGAATGAGTCAAATGTGTCGAGCGCAATTTGGCAGGGCTGGCAATGCAAACCCTACATTGTCTCTAATTTGCTACAGAGTAGCTAACTCTGAGGACTCCTTTCTGGGATTTAATTTTAGTCACTTCTACTTCTCTCAACGTGCCAAGAGACTTAGGATGTGTCCCGCCACATGAGACAGCAGGAAAATCTCCGATGGCAATCTTGCGACTGCCGTAAGGATCGCCCTTAACTTGTACAGGTATATCTTCAAAGATTGCCTCTGCCAAATCGGATTTTAAGCTTTCCTGAACCTTTTCAATGGGTGGTAGAGTCCCTGAAAATTCAACTCGTGCTTGTCCTGGCCAATGATGCCCTCCAGTTGCTTGCAAATCGGGGAAACTTTTCTCAATTAATGCTGCAATCAAATGACCTGCAACATGGTGATTGGAATGAATCAAACGATTGTTGATATCGATTGAAATATTTACCTCCTGCCCAACTTCGAGATTTCCGAAATCTGAAACGTAATGATCGACATAGTTATCAGAATGAGAGG
Organism: Microcoleus sp. PH2017_09_SFU_O_A; assembly: GCF_020738625.1. NCBI lineage: Bacteria > Bacillati > Cyanobacteriota > Cyanophyceae > Oscillatoriales > Microcoleaceae > Microcoleus > Microcoleus sp. PH2017_09_SFU_O_A. The sequence goes on along the minus strand of NZ_JAEQCF010000105.1, from coordinate 7,585 downwards.
CATGAGTGACAAGAACATTGTCAATCAACCCAATGTCAGATTTTTGTCCGCCCCCTTGAGCGTGAAAAATAGTTCGATCGAGGCGAATAATCCGTTGCTCGCCATTAATCAATTCAACAATCTTTGCAGTTGCTTCCGAAAGGTCTGAGTCTTCTAGGTACAGCTTAAGAGTGGTCACAATGAAAACCTCTAAATTAAAGTGTAAAAAACAGTAGTCATTAGCTCCAGTAAGAGAGCGGACAATTGAAAGAACGAAAACCAATAAAGCAAGAGCTACTCAAGCGTCCGCCAACACCAACACGCGATACCGAATGAAGATACCGCGAGTTAAACAGTATTAGATCGCCAATCTCTGGTTGAATTTCAAGCTTAGGAGGGCCAATCTTTTCAGGGTCAAATCCGTAGGCGTCTTCACGACGGCAATGTGATAAATTTTCGGGAAGCATAGAAGCATCCCATAATAACAAGCGACCTCCTGACTCTGGCATATTGAGGTAAACGTTTGCCGCAAGCTGAATCCGAATTTCTCTTGCGCGTGGATTGAAATTGGAATCCTCTTGAATATTGTCATTGTGAGGGAAAATGTAAGACCCTTCTTTAAGAAGACGAGTCAAGCCGACAAACATAGGTAAACCATCAATATTTTCGAGATGTGCTCCGGCGGGCCACACTTCGTCTAAGTTAAGTCGCAGTCGATCGATTGGTGAATAGTAAGGATCGAAAATTTCTCGAATTTCTCGAATGTTGTATCCAGCTTGGGCGTAGTATTGCTGCCAATGTACTGGGTCGTTGTGTGTTTCGTAATAGGAAAGACGATCGCGACCAATCTCTGCCGCACCAATAGTTGAATAGACTCCCATCCGTTCTTTGCTAGACAACCTTTCTTGAACTCGTTGACAGAAAAGTTCAGGATAGTAATGACGAACTCGAATGGCGAGCAATTGACCTTTTATGAGAGATAGAATTGCCTCAGAGTTAAGCACTGTTTCTAAATTCAAAAAACCATCTTCACCTGTCTTTGTTTCTGTAGTTTGTGCCAGCATGACCAGATTCCTTTAAGAAGTGTATAGTTTGGATTGGTTTGAGCCTAAGTGTTAGATACAAGAATTGCGGGGAGTAAGAACTTTGCTGTCAACAAAGTTTCTTGCTCGATTACGTTCTACGATATAGACTTATTTTTTAATGAGCTAGTCTTTTTTGTATCAACTTTCAAGAACACTATTAATACTTTCCGATCGCCCTATTAACACTTTGAATACAAAAAAAATATGTTGAGATACCTAATATCCGCAATTGATAAGGGTTGTGGTCTTGTTAGAGATCGGGTGACTAGCTAAAAAGCGCATGAGTCTTTTTTGAACTAAAAAGTATCATTTGGTGTTTCGTTGCCATGAAGCGATCGCACAAAGGTCAAACTTGTTTTACCAAAAACCTTGTAATGGCAACTGTTTTGACGCTACACTAAACCAACGTTAAAAAGTATCTTTTGGTATATGGCCGACGATCGCACAGCAATGGTCAATTGGGTCAAAAAAGCTTTGTCAGCTTTTCAAAATCGTCCTTTAACTGATGCCCAGTGCAGTCTGATCGATCAGTTTTTGCAGGGCAAGACGATCGAGAATGCTGCGAAGGATAGCGGTTACAGTGTCATCCATGCCAAACGAGTCAGCGCGGACATCGGTGAGGCGATCGCCCTGGAAATGGGAGAATCGAAGCGAATCAATAAGTCCTCCTGGCTGCCCAAGATTCGGGACTATTTGCGACAGCAGCCAGAGTCCGATTTTGCAGCAGGTGAAGGGCCGATCGCACATCCCTCAGTACCAAACCAGAATTTTGTGGGACGCGAAGGGGCGATCGCCTCCCTCAACACCCATATCAACCAAGGCGCAAAAATCATCGTCATCCAAGCTACCGGCGGTGTCGGCAAAACCACATTGGCCCACGAATATCTCAACTCTCAGGGTTTTGACTTAGTGCTAGACCTCCCAATGGCCAAGGAAAAAGATAATATTCAACTTGTAGATAGTGTAATTGAAGGATGGCTGAAACAAGACTTTGATGAAGAACCAGGGCGAGAGTTTTGGGAGATATTGCGGCGGCTAAAGCGGCAACTTCAAACTCGCAAAATAGGTGTCTTAATTGATAACTTAGAACCCGCACTAGATGGACAAGGCAGATTTATTGAACCCCATCGCCGCTATGTTGAATTATTGCGAGTTTTGGCTGATCCAACAGTGCTGTCTGTGACGCTGATAACCAGCCGCGTTCGTATGTGCGAACCTGATGTAAATGTCGATCGCTATTTATTGCCGGGATTGAATGAGCAAGCGTGGCAGCAATTTTTTATGAATCGCCATATTAATATAGATATTTCCACACTGAACGCGATGCACAAAGCTTATGCAGGAAATGCGAAAGCAATGGGTATCCTCTGCGGTGCAATTCTAGAAGATTTTGATGGAGATATCGTAGCTTATTGGCGGAATAATAGTGGCGATCTGTTGGTTAAGGCTGATTTAGAAAACTTAGTAACCAGTCAGTTTGATCGCCTGCAAGAACTTAACTCAGAAGCCTATCGACTCCTCTACCGTTTGGGATGCTATCGCTATCAGGATGTGCCGACTGTCCCGACTGAGGGATTATTTTGTTTGTTGTGGGATGTGCCTGAAGGACAGCGCAGACGGGTGATTGAATCTTTGCGAAATCGCTCTTTGGTAGAGTTTAATAAGGGAGAATATTGGTTGCATCCGATGATTCGGGAAGAGGCGATCGCGCGGCTGAGAGCAAGTGAAGATTGGGAAGAGGCAAATCGCAAAGCAGCAGAGTTTTGGACTGAAAGCGTTGAAATAGTAGAGACTGTACAACAAGCATTAATAGCTGTTGAAGCTTATTATCACTATATAGAAATTGAGAATTTTGAATTAGCTGCTGAGATTCTGCTGAAACCAAGGGATAATAAATTGCGAGAAGGTGAACTATTAGGTATTTCTTTTTATCGTTTGGGATTGTTAAAACAAATGATTTCTGCGATTGGCAAAATAATAAACTATATTCAACCCAGCTATTCATTGAGCCGTATTTATAATATCTTAGGCGATCTATACTGGCTAACAGGCTCTATCGATCGAGCCATTCAATCCCACAAAATATCAAAAAATATCGCCATTGATTTTAATATTATAGGTTTAAATATAGTTAGTTATTTTAATATAGGACTTTGTAAACTAGAACTCGGAGAAATAGAAGATGCAATTAGCTATTTTGAAAGTGCAAATTTACTTGCTGAAAACAATTCATATCATCGACATACAGTAGGATCGTGGTTTTGTTTGGCGTTTTGTTATTCATGTTTAGGAGTTCCAAGTAAAGCACTTGAATTTACTGAAAAAGTTAAAGAGAGTGAAGAATTTAAAATAAAGCTTTTAAATTCTTGGGCTACGGGTTACAGTTTATTGTTTATGGGTTTAACCTATAAAAATTTAGGAGAACCTGCAAAATCTTTTGAAATGTTCCGCCAAGCGATCGCATTTGCCGAAAAAACTCACTACACTCAGGTTAAGGCTAAAGCTTTAAGTGGTTTAGCAGAGCTTTATCGAGAACAATCCGATTTTACAACAGCGCTTTCCCATCATTCAGAATCGATCGCACTTCTAGAGAAAATCGGCGCAAAATGCGATCTAGCTGAGGCTCATTATCAGCGTGCCTTAACTTACCAAAAGATGGGTGATGCCGAAAAGAGTCAGACTCCGTTTCAAGAGGCGATTCGACTCTTCAATGCAATGGAAGCACCGAACCAAGTTGAGAAAGTGCGAAAAGCCAGAGGTAAGAGCGATGAAGTTGAGTTTTAGATATACAAATACCCTCTTAGTCCGCGGAGGCGGACTTCGTTTGTGTAGACGCGGTTTCAACCGCCGAGTCATAAAGAAGATAAATTTGCCCAGATTTAGTATCGCGCACTCCGACCAAAGAAACCGGGTTTTTACCAAATCTTTCGACTGCGACGAAGTATTCTCAAAAAAACCCGGTTTCTGGACTCCCATGCGTAATTCCTACTAAACCAAAGCCTGTCGCTGAGCCTCCAACAATTCCTGAATCCCAGTTTCTGCCAAATCCAAAATTTGATTTAACTGACTCCGACTAAAACTTCCCTCCTCCGCAGTTCCCTGAATTTCAATAATGTCCAAATCTCCATTCATTACCACATTACAATCAATTTCCGCCGCCACATCTTCCAGATAATTCAAGTCTAAAAACGGCTCGCCTTCCAAAAGTCCCACAGACACGGCCGCCACTTGGCGAATCAAAGGCGATCGCACTAAATCACCTTTTTGCACCAACTTATTCAAAGCATCAGCCACAGCCACAAACGCGCCATTGATAGAAGTCGTGCGAGTCCCAGCATCCGCTTGCAACACATCAGCATCTACAAGAATCGTTCGTTCCCCCAAAAGTTCCATATCCAAGCACGATCGCAAACTCCGGCCAATCAACCGCTGAATCTCTTGAGTGCGCCCCGATAACTTCATAAACTCCCGCTCTTGTCGCTGCGGTGTAGAGCCTGGTAACATTCGGTACTCCGCCGTCAGCCAACCTTTTCCGGTATTCTCCAGAAACCTAGGCACTCCCGGCTTAATCGTAACGCTGCACAGTACCTGAGTATCGCCACTTTTTGCTAGCACCGAACCGCTAGCAAATTTGTTGAATTCGCGATCGAAACTAATCGGACGAAGTTGATTTGGTTGTCTACCGTCGGCACGTTTTATGGACATAAAATGGGAATGGGGAATTGGGAATGGGGAATTGGGAATGGGGAATTGGGAATTGGGAATTGGGAATTGGTGTCAATTTAACTTCTAAGCCAGTTACAGACTGCGGTTTAACTATTAAACCTAGATCCCCCCTAGCCCCCCTTAAGAAGGGGGGGACAGGAACCTTCTCAAAGTCCCCCTTCTTAAGGGGGATTTAGGGGGATCTAGACTGAGGTAACAACTAGATTTCTCAAGGCTTTCAGTCTTAACTTGACACTCCTTGGGCATCGGGCATTGGTTTTTTGCCAACAAATAACAAATAACAGCTAACAACTAACTATTAACCATTTTAAGAATATCCTGCTGCACTTCTTCGGGAGATCGATCGCCATTGATAGTTAACAGCTTGTTCCGATGTTCGTAATACTCTAAAATCGGCATAGTGCGTTCCTCGTACAAATCGAGCCGGCGCTGCAAAATTTCCGGTTCATCGTCCGATCGATCGCGTTCGATCGATCGACTCAGCAACACCTCAGTCGGAACCTTCAACCAAACCGCCCAATCTAGCTCCTGCGCCAAATCGTCTAACAAAAAATCCAATTCCTCAGCTTGAAAAGCCGTTCGCGGATATCCCTCCAACACCCAGCCATTAAAAACATCCCACAGCAGCAGCCGGCGGCCGATAAATCGAATCAAAATTTCATCGGGAACTAACTCGCCTTTTTCCACATAAGACACGGCCAACTTGCCCAAGTCTGTCTCACCTGCGATTTCCGCACGCAGAATGTCCCCTACTGCAAGCAAAGGAATGCTCAAATTGTCGCACAATAGTTGTGCTTGAGTTCCCTTTCCCGCTCCTGGCCCTCCCAGAATCACCAATCTCACAGTGCCTGCTCCTAGTGCCACGACATTCAAATTCTATGCGATCTGTACCTTTTATTGACAATCCTGGAGCCACCAAGACTCTCATCGCCCGGGTTTTTGGATCTATAACTTCATAACTGTCGGCTTCCCTGCTATATTTCGCTAAAAAAGCAGGCTTCTGCACAAGTGCTTGCTTGAGTTCAAAATCTAATTGACGGCTCCGAATGCTACTGCCGCTAGCTTTTGACAATTTGTATATCTAGCGTTCGATCGGATCTGCGATCGGCCAAGTACACTATATATTGTTAAGCAGGCTCCAGCCACGTGCAGCTCGGAGCAGCAGTCAAGACTTAGTTACTAATTAAATATTGCCCTATGGTTGCTCAGTTACAAACCCCTAAACTCAATTTGACCCACAGCTTGCCCTACACAGTTAAAGGGCTGGTGCAAGTTTTTACAGGCCCGCACCGCTGCTTTTTTACAAATGTTATGGCTCAAGCCCTGAGAATTGCAGGACAGGGATCTCCGGTGTTGGCAGTGCAGTTCCTCAAAGGGGGAATCAATCAAGGGCATCAACATCCCGTGCGACTCGGGCAAAATTTAGATTGGGTGCGGTGCGATTTGCCCCGCTGCATTGAGAATGCGGATTTAGATGAGATCGAAACGCGATCGATCGCACAATTGTGGGAGTACGTTCAAAATGCGGTGCTCTCCGGCAGTTACGCCTTAGTTATTCTCGACGAGTTGAGTTTGGCGGTCAATTTAGGTTTGATTCGGGAGACAGAAGTGCTCGCATTGATTGACAACAAGCCGCACGATTTGGATATTATTTTGACTGGGCCCTCGATGCCGCCAGCAATTTTGGATGTTGCCGACCAAGTTACTGAAATTCGTCGCAGTTAACGACAATAAACAAGATTGCCTGAGTCTTTTTAATCAAAATTTCGGACGGGCGGGACGCCCATTCCACAAGCAAAAAAATTGTGTGTGGGATGGGCGTCTCGCCCGTCTTAGGTATTTTTGCAATATATCTAATGATTTTAGTTGCGATCGCCCGCGCGTGCGATCGCAATTTTTATGTATTTTTTTATGTAAATTTTTATTAGCTCAAAAAAAGAGGCGACCGCTGAGTTCGCGCGAGCGATCGCACGCTACTAAACTAAGGAATAGAAATTAAATAATTTACACATATTTGTGGGATGGGCGTCCCGCCCGTCTTTCCGGGACGGGCGGGACGCCCATCCCACAAGAACAATCAAAAATGTAAGTTATTTAATTTTCATTCCTAAGCAGCAATATTACGCTGGAACTACCGGATCGAACACAACAGTTAACCGGTCGGCCGGAACCATCCGCTTCAGAATTTGCAAGTGACCGTCTGCATCAGACCAACTACGAAACTGACCCACAACCACCTTTTCCACATTCGGAAGCGATCGAACTACAGTCCACGGCTTGAGACGTTTTTCTTGCAACATAATAGAGAAATCTCCTGCATAAATTAGAGCCAAAGCCCGCCCTAATACTTTTCTACGGGTAAGGACTGATCTGTTGGTTCGTAAACTTGCCCTTCTCTCAAAACATATCACAAGAAAAATGGTTTCGCACTATATCTGATTTTCGGTTTTTTTTTATAGCCTTTCCCAAAAAAGTGAGGTACGTTGTTGGGCTTGGGCCCTCTTGATTTAGTGGTCATATAAGCTGTCAGTCATACCTCATCTTTTTGAGAAAGGCTATACCTAATTTCTACACAACATATCGCCAAGCTATACTCAGCAGCTACCTAGATCGATCGCCTGTAGGTAAGTCCAGGGAAGAAACCAAGAACGCGAAAGAATTTGATGCTTTTGCGCCATTGATTGAAATATACAATTGGGAGCATCCCACTTTTTGACTAAGTAGAAACACCTAGCTTGATGTCATTATTTAAATACGCACATCTCAGTCTTAAAATTTGAGGCACATTTTTTTCG
>NZ_JAEQCF010000104.1:0-22728 GCF_020738625.1 Microcoleus sp. PH2017_09_SFU_O_A | reverse complement strand
ACAGGCATCTTGCCTGTTTTTTGCACGGGCTAGAAGCCCATGCCACCAGAAAATTTACTGATTGTGGAACAGGCATCTTGCCTGTTTTTTGCACGGGCTGGAAGCCCATGCTACAAGAAAATTTACTCATTGTGGAACAGGCATCTTGCCTGTTTCTTCCATTATGACGCTCAATTCCTAGATTAAACTGAGCATTTCCTGCACTGCTGTCTAATTTGTAACAATTTTAGGATTATTTTCAGGCAGCGGTGGGCGGGTACACAGATAAGCCAATGGCCCGAACAGGGGCACTAATGTTACTGCCCAAAATGCTATTGAATTTTGCACTCCTCGGCGCGCCATATCGTCGGTTAATAAAGCAGGAAATAGCAGGGAAAGCAGACAAAAGTCTAAACTCATCACGTGGATAAAACGGCTGGTTTGCCACTGCCCAACAAAATCAGACCAATCGCCTTTTGTCAAGCCAAAAGCAACCAACGCAGCAGCGCCTAATGTTAGGACAATCCCAGTAAAACGGGAGTCTAATATTTTTAAGAAAATATTTTTAGTGCCAGAAAATTCTGGATTCGGTTCGCGCAGGGCTAAATAAGGGAGCAAGGCAAATGCACCGACGCCAAATGATAAAGTTGCAAAAATCCATGCTCGTATTTTCTGCCCTCTGCCGTCGGCAAATAAGACGCAACTGTAAATCAGCGGCCAGACTCCCATGATGTTAAACAAAGCTACAATTAAAGGGTTGATGCCTGCTATTTTGCCTGTGGAAAGGTTGGTAATTAGTGTGATGGTGTCGGGGTTGTCGGGTGGCGCAAATACAAAGGCGTAGGTGCTGAATATAATCCAAAGCAGAGCAAATCCAATTTTTCTAGACATATATTCCTTCTCAGAATCGAAAATCGACTCAACCTTCTAAAAATCATCATCGGAGCCCTCATCGGAGCTCTCATCGCTGCGGACAAGTTCCGAAGGAGGCCTGTCATTACTCCAAGCCCACCACACGGCGCCGCACTGGCAGCGGTAAAATTCTTGCCACTTGCGGCGGTTGGACTCGGTGTATACTGGCGATCGACGATTAATCCAGACCTCATGGGCCTCCGTGCAGCTAGCAGCGCACTTGGGACAGCAAAACTCAGTAGCGTGAACCGCCGCCGCAGTCCATTCGGGAGGATGTGGAGCAAAAGCTTCCATGTGTTGCGTGTTTCTATCTAAACTGCTGTTAAGTAGGCAAATCAAGGGTTGCTAAAGATCCGTAGAGCTCGCAACGGCATAAGTTATGACATAAGTACGCTGTTGAGTGCGTAATTCCTATGACAGTTATTTTTTTGGCATTTGCCGTCCGATGAATAGTATAACTGATGTGGTGTAAGCCGTCGATCGGCATTCTCAGCTATTTCAAGGACTAGGCTCATGTCTATCTACAACTTTATCTCATTTCTGGGCATCTTTGGCTTGTGTGCGATCGCCTGGATTTTCTCAGAAAACCGCCAAGTTCGCTATATACCTTGGCGCGTCATCATCTGGGGCATTGGCCTACAATTAGTCTTAGGATTTTTAGTATTCCTATTTCCCCCAACTCGCATCGCCCTAGAGTGGTTTACCAGCTTGCTTGATGTCGTATTTATGGCCGCTGATACTGGAGCTAGATTTGTATTCGGCGAAAACATTGTACCGCTACCAGATCCAGCTAAAGCTCCGCCCATTAATCTAGGATATATTTTCGCCTTTCGAGCATTGCCGACAGTCATCTTTTTCTCAGGATTAATGGCACTGCTAGAGAACATCGGCGTCATTCAAATTATCACCAATTTTTTTGCTAAAATCTTTTACTTAACAATGCGCTTGAGCGGCGCGGAAGCTCTCAGCGGAGCCGCTAATATTTTCGTAGGTATAGAAGCAGCAATTGTGGTCAAGCCTTATTTGGCAAAAATGACTCGTTCCGAACTTTGTGCCATTTTATCTTGCTGTTTTGGAACCGCTGCATCCTCAACTTTAGCAATTTATGTCAGCGTCCTCAAACCAGTTTTCCCAAATATTTTGGGGCATTTAGTTTCTGCCTCAATTATTGCAATTCCCGCTTGCTTCGTCCTTTCAAAAATCTTAGTTCCCGAAACAGAAACTCCCTTGACAATGGGAGGCATTCCGAAGGAGAAACCGAAGCCTCAAGGGCGTGAATTGGTGGGCGAAGAAGTTGCTGAAAATGACGGCTATCTCCCCAAACAAGAGACAGTTGGCGGAGAACCTATCGAGCGTGTCAGCCCGTTAGATGCAGCAATTATCGGCGCTTTAGACGGTGTAAAAATGGCAGTGTCGATCGCTGCTGTTTTGATTTTAATCGTGGGTTTAGTTTTCTTAATAGATCGAATTTTGGGAGCCGAAACCCTGCGAAAGGGTTCAGGAATATTATTTTACCCACTGACTTTGTTAACCGGAGTTCCCTTTAAGGACTCTTGGATAGCTTCAGAAATTATCGGACAAAGGCTGTATCTAACAGCAATTCCACCATATCGAATGTTAGCAGAAGCGGCCGCAAAAGGACTGATTAGCGATCGCACAGTATTAATTGTCAGTTACGCCCTTTCCGGTTTCGCCCACTTAGCTTCCGTCGGCATATTTGTCGGCGGTACAATCGCCCTAATTCCTTCTCGGCGCAAAGACATTTCCGAACTCGGTTGGAAAGCCTTATTTGTCGGCACTTTAGCTACAATGATGATTGCCTGCATCGCCGGATTATTTGACACCGGAGACTCCAGCATTTTAGGCACTAAGACACCGCCTACTGCCCCGATCAGCGCTCCTGCTTCGCCGAAATCGGAGGCATCCCCCGCCGCAAGTCCGAAGCCGTCAGTTGCCCCAGCAATTGCCAGCCCGAAGCCTTTGCCGAAGGGTGAAAAAGCTGCTCCGAAAGCTCAAGAATCTCCTAAATCCAAAAAGGTGAGGTATGACTGACAGGTTATATAACCACTGAAACCAAGAGGGCCCAAGCCCAACAACGTCCGCGAATCTTTCTGAGAACCGCTATAATATCTTATAAGGACTTGTATGGGCGGGTCAACCAACAATATTTGTCAATTATTGACAATCTTTAAAACCCGCCCTCACTCACTTTATTATATATGTATGAAAGAGCGCCCAAGCGCAACAACGTACTTAAAAATTAACCTTTATTTTGTGCCTATGGCGTAAGTAATGTTACAGTTATATTTTCGTATTGGAGCGAAATCAAAGTTGATGTAGTTTATTGGTTGTGTGGGGGCGGGTTTATGTAGGTTATTGATGGGAGTTAAATATTGTTGGTGAACCCGCCCCTACGAGTCCCTGATAGATAATTTGATGTAGTTTATTGGTTGTGTGGGGGCGGGTTTATGTAGGTTATTGATGGGAGTTAAATATTGTTGGTGAACCCGCCCCTACGAGTCTCTGATAGATAAGATTGTTTTTTTTGCAATTACCAATTACCAATTACCAATTACCAATTATCCCAAAAATCTATGAATCCAGAACCAGAAATTCGCCGCCTGTTAGATGTGATGCCCGCCTCGGGCCGCATGACTTGTAAAATTATTAATAAACCTCAACAATCGACGGTAATTAATTGCGATTTTCCTTTACCTTGGCATCAATCTCGCCCGATTTATATTAATTTTGATTTGTGGCGCCTGCTATCTAAGCCGCAGCGGGATTTACTGCTATTGCGTACTGTAAGTTTTCTGGGCAATTTCAAGTGGTTTAAGCCGGATATTTATCAAGGGGCGGCTGTGGCGGGTATTCTCGGCACTGTTGTAGAATTGTTGCAGGGAGATGCGATCGGAATTGCGATCGCCGGTGGGTTGACGGGACTGGCGATGACTCGAATTTGGCGCGACAACCGCAGTTCGCAAGTAGAATTAGATGCCGACGAAACGGCGATTCGGGTGGCGGGAAGGCGCGGTTACAGTGAATCTGAGGCGGCGGGACATCTCCTGGGGGCGATCGAATCTGTGGCGCAGATAGAACAGCGTACTTTGGATTTCAACGAGTTGATTCGGTGTCAAAATTTAAGGGCGATATCGGGTATTTCGGCGGTGGGCGTGCCCGATAGCGTCAGACAGGATTGAAAAAAACATCGAAAGTACGCGCGAGCGAAGCTATCCCGTAGGGAATCGCCCGTACTGCAAAAAAACATCGCTATTCAACCAAATTAGCCTTAACAGACAAAGATTCCAGAAACTTAACTGCCTCATCCAGCATAGCTGCTGGTAATTTCTCAACAATTGCGATCGCCCTTTGACGAGTTTCTAGATTAACTGCTTATGTCGCAGGTTTAACTGACAAAACTTGCACTTTCATCGTCTTAATCAGCTTCAGTAACGTACTTATTTTAAGCGAAAGCGCGATCGCCCGATCGACCTCCTATGACTCCTCCTCATCTACCCACCGACTGAGATAATCCGGCAACTCATCAAAAGATACCCCCACCAAACGGCAAAAATCCCGGCAGTGCCGTGTATCGGTGCGAAAACTTGAATTATGTTTGACCTGAATTGTTAGCATCTTGCATTTATTAACGTTTGTTTATAATTGTTTTTGCTTTTAATTCGCCTATTTTAAGCGCCTATTTTAAGCGCTTATTTTGAACCTTTACTTGATTAAATTACATTATGTAAAAACGCACTCTCAAAGTTAATTCTCGATGTAACATAACGTCATTGCCAACAGGATATTGTTGCCGCTAGTTCTGCGGCGTATCGATAAAAAATCATGAATTAGGACGCAGATTTATTGCAGTAGCTCGATCCTCTATCGCGCTCGCACTCGCGTGCAATTCTGTCACTTTCCTGTGGGCAAACATACCCAATTTAGAATACAGCCATGAACACCCCAGAAACTACGAATTCCTGGATTATTTACCGACTGCTGCCCAACTTTCAGCGCTTACCCATCGGACAATTTCGCAGCCGCAGCGAAGCAGAATCTTCCCTGAAAGTCATCCGACAACTGCTACCCAATACCGACTTAATACTTGCTTTCGAGATTGGCGCCGAAAGTCCAATCACCGAACTCATTGGGCCCCCTGCTAAGGAACCAAACTTGCCCAATTCAGTTAACCGAGAACTCTTGAAACTGTTCATTATCAGTTCTCGCCCTGTTGTTTCCCGCGTCATTCATTCTTTTCACCGCGATAATTTTGCTTGCGCTACTGACTGGAGTCCGTTTGTTCCGACTCAAAATCGAGGTGAAGTGATGAGCGTCTTAATTAAGTATTTTGCCGCTGACTCTTAGCGTTCGATCGAACATTCCTGATTGTACTGCAAAGCGCTCTTTCCTCATATTATTAAGAGCGCTGAAGCGCAACAACGTACCTAATTTTAAAACTGCGCTGCCTAGTTGGGCTTGGGCGCTTTTGAGCGCTGAAGCGCAACTACGTACCTAATTTTAAAACTGCGCTGCCTAGTTGGGCTTGGGCGCTTTTTCCTGATATTATTAAGAGCGCTGAAGCGCAACAACGTACCTAATTTTTAAACTGCGCTGCCTAGTTGGGCTTGGGCGCTTTTTCCTGATATTATTAAGAGCGCTGAAGCGCAACTACGTACCTAATTTGTCTGACGATAATAAAATCGCCCTGCTTATTAAGGGGGATTTAGGGATATTTGAGGAATAAATGGTAATTTAAGAACAGTGATAAACTTGATATTCATAACCATCAACAGGTGACAAGTCGCGAGATTCAATCTGACACTTTTGTGCTGCTAAATTTACGGGCGCGCGAAAATTTACCAACCACAAATCTAGCGGACGTTCCAATTCTCCAATTGTTCGATCGAGTTTCGCTGCCGCTATTTCTGGCTTGTCCCTTTGATAATTAGCCAGAAAAAATAGAGGAGAATTCCTGACATCCCGTACATTGCTCGTTGCCGAACTCTTTTCCCATTCCAATCCTATCCCCATCAACTCTCCTATTTCTACATGAGTTTTTTGAGTAGTAGCAATTAACACGGGAACTTGCGAGACTTCGCGGATAATCGGAATTAACAAGTCTGGTTTGTAATATTTGCGATAGCCGAGATTGGAATTTACTGTTACACTGCTGACAAAACCCATTACTAAAATTAGCAGAACTGCTTTTTTGCCAGTAAATTCTACAGCAGGTAAATTAAACCATCGAGTTTTTATTGTAGGTGTGTCATAAATAAATGCTAAAGTTACTCCTAATATTAATATCACTCCCGGAAAGTAGACGAAATTGTATCGAGGGCCGCGAGTTAGGTCAATTCCTAGAATGTATGCAAAGCTGAAAAATAGGAAAATTGCTCCTAGCACAAATCCGCCAAAAATAACAGTACCTAAATGAGTATCGGTGGTTTTTAAGGCATTTTTCACAGCGTTAAACAGGATGGGAAGCACCCAGATCAAAAATATTGCCATTACGATCGCAGATCCAACCACCACGGCCAGATTTGACGATTCCACCGGAAGCAGCGATATCACAGCGATCCATCCCGCCAAAGCTTGGAAAATCGGCGCAATCCAATCTACAAATGTGCGATCGCCACTGACAATCCAATTCGTGAGCTCGCTACCGTATTTATTCGACAAAAATATCGGTAGCCAAACTAAACCGCCCGCTACAGTCCCCAGCGCTACTGCAAAAAGCCGCCAGAGGATTTGAAATTGCCAAATATTCGGCTGCTGACTCTCTGAAAGCGCCAATTTTCCATGAAACTGCTGCCAGATTACAGCAATTAATGCTATGGCTTCCGCACACAAAGTCAAGGCAAAAAAGTAGTGAACCGCAATTCCCAAACAATTAACAATTATCCAAAATAGCACCGTCCAGATAGGCATTGGAGCGCGCTGTTGCAGCTTTTTTGCAGCTACTGTCAAGCAAAAAAGAGACGCAATAACTAATAAAATTGCTAAGGTATAATGGCGGGCTTCTTGAGCGAGATAAATGCCGTAGGGAGAAACTGCCATCATCGCAGCCGCACATTGACCGACTAAACGAGAATTGAACGCAAATTTGCCTAAAAGGTAGATAGCTGGAACTGAAATCACTCCTAATAATGCCGGAAGCGATCGCCCAATCCACACTAAACTATCCTCAGTCGGTGCAAACAGCCGCATCCACCAGTGGGCTACCATAAAATACACTGGCGGATGGTTGCTTTCCACCAGCAAATGCTTGAGAACATCTGCAATGCCAGCATCCGGGCCCAATTGCAGCGGTTGTAGTAGAGTCGAAAGTGCGATCGGGCGATCGATCGGCACCCCGCGAAAACTGTTGCCCAAACTAAACACCAGAGTCGAAAACTCATCCGTCCACAGCGGTTTCGAGTCCAAATTGGCAAAACGTAGCATTAGGGCGATCGCCGTCCACAGTAATAGCAACAACAGTTGTTTATGCTTAATCATTAATTCAGTCAGTTGTGTGTTGTCAGTTGTGTGTTGTCAGTTGTGTGTTGTCAGTTGTGTGTTATCAGTTGACCGCCCACTGCCCACTGCCCCATGCCCCATTCCCAATTCCCAATTCCCTAATCAACTTCCGTTACCCGCCAGCTCAGCTTCATGTTGATCCAGAAATTCCAAAGAGTCACAGCCACGATCGCAATTAAATTAGCCAAATATTCATTGATGCCAAAAACATTAAACATCAAATTAACCAGCAGCACATTCAAAATCAAACCCATCAAGCAAATTGTATTAAACTTCAACAGGCGTTTGAAACGCTGGCGATTTCCCGGTTGCCGCTTAGAAATGTCCCCAAAAGTCCACAAATCATTCCACAAAAAATTACTAATAATTGCTAATTCAGCAGCAATAATTAGACTGCGAGTCAGCTCCAAATGCAGACTATTTCGCAGCACGTACAAAACCCCCATATTGACAAACACACCGCTGAAACCCACGATGCCAAATCGCAGAAACTTACCCACTGGCCAGCGGGCAAACCGCAATATGAACAAATGTCGCAAATACTCAATATACTGTTTCCCAGTAACTTTGCTCTCGCCTTCTTTCCGCTCCTGAAATACATAACCAACTTCTCCAATCCAGCGGATATTTCCCCTACCGAGCACTTCAATCAAGATTTTGTAACCCGCAGGATTCATGGTTTGGCCGGCAATGCAACTGCGACGCACCATAAAATAGCCGCTCATTGGATCGGAAACTCTACCGACGACTCCAGGCAGTATAATCAATCCAACAGTTTGAGCGCCCCGCGACAAAAATCTCCTGACAACGCTCCAGTCGCTCACCCCGCCCTCGGCTACGTGGCGGCTCGCAGCGGCCAAATCTGCCCCCCGCTGAATTTCTGCTAAAAGCTGCAATAGCGTCTCCGGCGGATGCTGCAAGTCGGCATCGATGACACCCAAAACCTCGCCCCGAGCAGCCTGCCACCCGCGAATTACCGCTGTCGAAAGTCCACGCTCGTCTTCCCGGCGCATCACCTGCAATTGCGGATATTCGGCCGTCAGGGACAGGGCAACTTCCCAGGTGCGATCGGGGCTGTTGTCATCGACTACAATTAATTCGTAGTTGCCGGGAATGCTGCCATCAAGCAACTTGCTCAATTGTTCCACAATACTTTTGACATTCTTGCACTCGTTGTAGGTGGGAATCACCAAGGAAAAATAAATTGGCTGTGTATCTTCTGCAAAAGTTGAACCACAAGTCCCTACAGCAGGAATTTGCAAAGGCCCAGACGGCACTGGCAACAGGTGATTTGCTTCGTTGACGCTCATAGTTACCGTTTCTTAAAATGAAAAGATGTTTTTTTACGACTTTATACTTTAGAATCTGTTTCGTCCATAGTTGATTTGTTAAGATATAAAAAGCCGTTAATTTTAGTGGTGGATTTTGTGACTGAATCGGAAAATAAAACTGTTGATGCAATTCTCGATCGCGCTTTACAACTTTATAACATCTCTAGCGCAGAGGCATTGGTACTTTTGCAGCAAAGAGAGCCAGATGCGATCGCTTCTATTCAAACAACCGCTGACTTGCTCCGCCACCGACAATCAGGCGATATTGTTACTTATGTTATCAACCGCAATATTAATTTCACCAATATTTGCGAGCAGCATTGCAGTTTCTGTGCATTCCGCCGCGACGACGGAGATGAGGGCGCTTTTTGGTTGGATACAGCCCAAATTCAGGACAAGGCAACAGATGCAGTGCAGCGGGGTGCGACGGAAATTTGTATGCAGGGCGGCTTAAATCTTCAAGCAAAGCTTAATGGCGGATCTTTGCCTTATTATCTGCAATTAGTGAAAACTATTAAGGATAAATTTCCGCAGTTACACTTGCACGCTTTTTCGCCCCAAGAAATAGAATTTATTGCCAGACAAGATCGTCTTAGTTTCAGCTATGTAATTTCGGCATTGCGGGATGCGGGAGTCGGTTCGATACCTGGTACTGCGGCGGAGGTTCTCGACGATGCGGTGCGACGGGTGATTTGCCCGGAAAAACTAGATTCGGCAACTTGGCTAGAAATCGTAGGAACTGCTCACAGCTTAGGTTTGCCGACAACGAGTACGATGCTTTGCGGGCATATTGAGACGGCAGGGCAGCAGGTTTTGCATTTAGAAAAAGTGCGATCGCTCCAACAAAGTGCCATTAACAACAACTATCCAGCTCGCATCACAGAATTCATTTTACTGCCCTTTGTCGGGCAAGAAGCACCAGCCCCTTTACGCAGTCGAGTCGGCCGCGATCAACCAATTTTAGCAGATACATTGTTGCTCACCGCAGTATCGAGAATCTTCTTGGGAAATACGATTTCCAATCACCAACCGAGTTGGGTGAAATTAGGTTTAGACGGAGCTAAAGAAGCGTTAAAATGGGGTTGCAACGACATCGGCGGCACATTGATGGAAGAACACATTACCACGATGGCAGGTGCGGTTGGCGGCGGTTGTCAATCTGTAGAAGATTTGCAAAATGCGATTAGTTCTTTGGGGCGAGATTATCAGCAAAGGGATACAATTTATCGACCTGTGGGGGTTGAAAAAATGGCGCCAATAGGTATTAGGAGAAATTGAGCGATGTCTTACAGCGAGTTCACCACAATTGTCAAAGTCAAACAAGCCTTTGGATTAACAACTGTAGAAGGCCCGCGATTTCTACCGCAAATAACTCCGATCGCTCCAAGTGCAACCCTGACAGATTTTTTGGCGCACAGTTTACCCGTAGCTGTGGCGACAGGAAGTGAAAAAGCGCGATCGGAAATGATTATTACCCCCGTACTGCTCGAAGTCAGAAAGATTTTGCAGGAGAAGATTAGCTTGTTTTCGGGAGAAGACTTTACCGTAGATTTCAAACAAGGACTGAATGGAATTTGTGATTTCTTGATTAGTCGCTCTTCAGAAATGTTAGAAATTGAAGCACCAGCAGTCGCAGTTGTTGAAGCTAAAAAAGCAGATTTAAAAACAGGAATTGGACAGTGTATTGCCGAAATGGTAGCAATGCAGAAGTTTAATGAAGCGAAGGGAAAACCAATTCCTGTTGTTTATGGGAGTGTTAGCAACGGTACGCAGTGGCGATTTCTTAAATTGGAGGAAAAAACTGTATCACTGGATCTTAATGATTATGCCTTGGTTCCGCTGGAGCAAATTTTGGGAATGCTAGTTTGGATGGTACAAGATGGGTGATTAAGTGCGATCCTCTTCGAGGGCTTCGCTAACGCTCTTTTGACTCAGTTGGTAAAGTGCGATCCTCTTCGAGGGCTTCGCTAACGGACATTTAGGATTTCATTAAAAGTCAACGATCGATCGCGATTTAAAGTTTGGGACTATCGGGCGATCGCACTTTCAAATTCTTCTAGCGCTTGACAACTTCCTACCTGCAAAGCACGTTCCACTGTAGAAGGAATCAGTTTGGCGATCGCAATTCCTGGAAAATTCGGACTAATATCCGATTCTACATACTCTCCTTCTTGCAGCAAATAGATGCGAAGTCTGCCGCTGTCGTAAACCCAGACTTCTGGAACTTCAATAGCTAGATAAGCATCGATCGTAGTTTTAGAAGCTACATCCGTTTCAATTGCTAAATCCGGCGGCGGATCGTCCGGCAAAAGTCGGCGACGACTAATCATCCGCTGATAATTTAGAATATAAAAGCAAGCATCAGGTTCAATTCCCGCTGCACCTTCCCGCTTGAAAGTAGTAGAACCGAATGGTTCGTATCTTCTACCCGCAGACTTGAGTAAAATTTTGACAATATCAGAGATTAAATCTTTCGTTATTTCGCATTCTAGTAAGGAAACCGTAATTTCTAAAGTTTCTTTGCTGTAAGCAACTCGTGCCGATCGCTTTTCTCCCAATTCTTCCAAAATCGACTCGAATTCGAGCCAAGTTATATTGGGAATAGTTACGACACTACCGGGAGTAAGCTGAATCTGGCTAATAGGTTTGAGGACGGGAGCGATAACAATCATAAGCTGAATTGAGAGCTAGTTGTTAAGTTTCTGCCAAAGGCAGGCAGGATGCCTACCTCACAAGAGTTTTTGAAGATATCTGTTGAGTGTAGCACGGGCAACGAGAAGAGATGGGCGATCGCAGATTTATGATTGCTAGACATCAAAGCCAGATTTGGTATAATTAGTATTATCAGTCATTTTAAAAACCTATGACTCAAACTTTACCCAAACTCGTAAACTTCGAGGAATTTGTAGAGTCGCTACCTGAAAATGCGACGGTACGCTACGAACTGCATAATGGAGAGATTGTTGAGATGGCACAACCAGTAGGCGAACACGAGGAAGTTATCAGCTTTCTTGGCATCGAAATTCCTTATGAAATCAAACGTCTGGCATTGCCCTATGGTATCCCTCGCCAAGTGATAGTTAGACCTCCTGAAAAAGATTCTGGTTATTGCCCCGATTTGTTGGTGCTGAACCGTGCAAACCTTGTGAATGAACCATTGTGGCAAAAACAATCTATCCTCAGTTTGGGTGCATCGATACCTTTGGCGATCGAGGTTGTGTCAACGAATTGGCGCGATGATTACTATTTGAAATATGCTGATTACGAGGAGATGGGTATCCCTGAATATTGGATTGTCGATTATGCTGCGTTGGGTGGGCGTAATTTTATTGGTAATCCCAAACAACCAACAATTACTGTCTGTAATTTAGTAGATGGTGAGTATCAAATCTTCAAGTTTCGAGATAATGACCGGATTGTGTCGCAAACGTTTCCCGATTTGAGTCTGACTGCAAACCAGATTTTTCAAGCTGGTTTAGTTTAATCTGATATCTTACAAAATTCTAATTGAGGTGTTTTGTTAAAACTGACTCATGCAATGCTTTGAAAAAAAAAGGAATATGAGACTTGACATCACTACTTTGCTGTGAATAAAATCTCCCAATCTCTAACGATAGTTGATCTCTAAAATTTTTCTCATCCCCACTCCAGTCACCGGGTGGCTTAATTTGCTTCCAATAATCCTTTGCTTTTTTAATTGTCAGCAAAGCTAGGATTAACTCATGCTTCTGGGTTGCATCAGTCGTGTTTTGAAACTGATGTTTCCATGAATCCTGAAATTTATCTAAGTCTAATTGCGTACAATTCAATCCCGAACAATGATTTATGCGATCGAATGCTCTTTTTAAGTTAAGCTGTAAATCTCCATCGCTACTAATTCCATCAGCCATATCACTATAAATATTCGTGAGTGACACTAGATTTTCTTGATAAATCGGAGAATTAGGATAATCATCAAATAATGATTGAAGTTCCGGTGTCAGAAAGTATGCTTCTTTATGAATCAAACCTGTAATCCAAATCCGGTGCTGTGCTACATTTTGCTTTTGCACCTGAGATTTTTCATAAAGGTTGCAAAAAATTGCTTCTGTATCTGTAAAGACATAATTCTCAATCGCTTGCAAGTGCAAATCTAAGTCTATCATTGCAAAAAGTCGATCGCAATCTAGATACGAATTAGTGCTATCCTGTTTATGTAATGTTAAAAGAGTAAAGTAGGTGTCTATGACATCTTTGCGATCGCCACAATTAAAAAATTCCGGTCTATTCTGTCTCCACCATGCCGGAATGCAAGCCTTATAAAAATTGGCATCCGGCATTTGCTCCATTGCCCTATAAGCTTGAGGTGACTCTCTACCCTGTATTTTCGGAGAAGCACCTTCGCATAATACCACAATTTTGTTTTGAATTTTGCGAGATTTCAAAATAAACTCGCACCATTTTTTTAGCTGTTCTGAACTAAGACTCATTTGTAATCTTAAGATTCTTGTTTAATCAATTTTGGCTCAATTTCTTTAACATGAGCAGGTGTCAAAGCTTCACACAATGCGTAGGAGTGAGTTGCCAGAATATATTGATTGCTGGGAGCCCATTCTTTGAGATCAGATATAATTTGATATTGCCAATCTGGATGAAAAGCAATTTCAACTTCATCCATCAAAACAATAGCATCTTTTATGTTACGGGACTTGAGCCATATATAAATGCTAAGTCTTTTGAGTTCGCCGTGACTCAAATCTTCGGGATATAGTTCTATAGTTTCACCATTCTTATCCAATTTAAAATTGACTCCCGAAAAATCTTCATTTAAATTTATCCTTTTATTTGCTAATAGCAGATTTAAGTCGTTAATTAGAGTTTGATAGCTATTCCCATAGCCGCCTGTGTTTATCGCTTCTCTGAAGTCGCGATCGCGAGCATCTTTAAATGATTTAATAAGTAGGTTTACAGCAAGAAAATCATAGGTAAACAAACCTTTTAATTCTAATCTTGCAGATGCAAGTATCCCGTAATAATTCTTATCCGCCTTACTTGAGTTGCTAAATAATAGTTTCCTAGAATCCGGCGGAAGAAATAGAAAAATTTGCGTGGATGGAGCAGCTAGAAAAATTTGACGCGATATCTTATGTAATAATGATTTTGCTTGATCTTTACTTTGATGAGTCAAATGACATTGTAGCTTTGTATTGAGCTCTTGATTATTTTTTTGAGCGTTTGAATAATAACATAGATTGATGCTATCCTCTGAATTTATATCTTCATTAAAATCAACCATCGCTTCTGACGGTGAACATTCTTCCGAAAAAAATTCAAGATTAACATTTTTTTGTCCATCCCAAATGTCAATAATAGCTAAGACTCTTTTGTCTTCGCCGTCATGAATTTTAAATCCTTGAAGCAGATTTTGTAAAAATGGTTTTTTATCCTCATCACCGGAACAGTGTAGCAACACAAAAATTAACTGTAACAGCGTACTTTTACCGCCGCCATTTTGGCTTCCCAGCGGAAAAATACTAGGAACAAAATCCTTTTCAAAAGTGATGTCTATATTTTTCAATCCCCGAAAATCAGGAACTTGAACTCGTAGCAAGTGCATAAAAAACTCCTGGTGTTGGCTGGTATTCTTTATTGAAACGCTGAGCCACAATCATTTTAGATTATAACTCACATTTTTTACTATTTTCAGGAACAGGCAAGATGCCTGTTCCACAACACATTAATAAATTCTTGTGGGGTGGGCATCTTGCCCGCCCAAAGAAACAGGCAAGATGCCTGTTCCACAATACATCAAGTTTCTTGTGGGGTGGGCATCTTGCCCGCCCCCAAAAAGACTTATCTCTCGCCGTTTTACACCTTAAACTTCTCCACAATTCGTCTCATTGCTTCCTCCACATTCTCCCGACTATTAAACGCCGAAATACGGAAATAACCTTCGCCCGCCGCACCAAAACCAGAACCAGGTGTTCCCACCACATTACAAGTTTCTAGCAACTTTTGAAAGAAATCCCAACTCGACAAACCATTCGGTGTTTTCACCCACACGTAAGGCGCATTTTCGCCGCCAAAAACCTCAATTCCTGCTGCTGTCAATTTCTCGCGGATAATTGCAGCATTTTCCATGTAAAAATTGACTAATGCTTGAATTTGTGCTTTGCCAGCATCGGAATAAACGGCTTCTGCACCGCGCTGCACGATGTAAGAAACGCCGTTAAATTTAGTAGATTGGCGGCGGTTCCACAGTTTCCAAATTTCGACATCGGAACCGTCGGCGGCTTTTCCTGTCAAAGTTTTTGGTACTACTGTTAAGGCGCAGCGAGTACCTGTAAAACCGGCATTCTTGGAAAATGAACGAAATTCGATCGCACAATCGCGCGCCCCTTCAATCTCGTAGATGGAGTGTGGTAGGCTCGGATCGGTAATATAGGCTTCGTAGGCTGCATCGAAGAAAATAATCGAACCGTTCGCTTTAGCATAGTTTACCCAAGCTTGCAAGTGTTCCTTGGTTGCGGTTGCGCCCGTCGGATTGTTGGGGAAACACAGGTAAATTAAATCGACTTTCTTGTCTGTGGGAATTTGGGCGGTAAAATTGTTGTCTGCGGATATTGGGAGGTACACAAAACCTTCGTATTCGCCATTTTCGTTCGCATCTCCCGTGTGTCCCGCCATCACGTTCGTGTCTACGTACACCGGGTAAACTGGATCTGTAACTGCGATCGTATTATTATTGCCGAAAATATCGAGAATATTGCCGCAATCGCACTTAGAACCGTCAGAAATAAAGATTTCCGAAGCATCAATATCGCATCCCCGCGATTTGAAATCGTGCTCTGCAATTTTCTCCCTCAGCCATTCATAACCTTGTTCCGGGCCGTATCCTTTAAATGTATCCCGCGAACCCATGTCTGCTACCGCTTTCACCATCGCCTCCCGACAAGCTTCCGGTAGCGGTTCCGTCACGTCGCCAATCCCCAGCCGGATGATGGGTGCACCGGGATTCGCGTCTGCATAAGCTTTTACCCTGCGCCCGATTTCGGGAAACAGGTAGCCGGCTTTGAGTTTGAGGTAGTTGTCGTTGATAGTTGCCATAGTGCGATCGCTCTCAATGTCGTACAATAGCTTATACCATTTTAGATTTTAGATTTTAGATTTTAGATTTGAAGAATTGGATAATTGAAGAATTGAAGAATTGGGAACAATCGAGCGATATGCGAGTTTGCAGCATGGGGCCGGCAGTTGCATTCTGTTTGAAAATTGCTATTACTGCTAATTGTCTCCCTCAAGACGTAGAAAGTTCGGCAACGGATTTTACAAAGGATTAAATAAATCCCAATTGAAGTTCGATAGAAAAAATTTCCCCATCTCCCCATCTCCCCATCTCCCCATTCTCCCCATCTCCCCATTCTCCCCATCTCCCCCTCTCCCCATCTCCCCCTCTCCCCATCTCCTCCATCACAGCCATTGACAAAAAAATCAACCAGCTTGTATAATTAGATATAGTGTGCAACGCAGAACCAATTATGGATGAGATAGAGTACGCCAAACTGTGTCAAGAACTGGCGGCCATTCTGAATGAGTTTAATTTAGGTTGGGTAGTTGAACAAGTCGCCAATAGTGTAGAGATAGGTAAAGTAATTGAAGAGCGATCGCTCAAACGAAAGACACCGCTGCTCAAGATAGAAGATTATACCGCAAAAGAACAACTTTTGCTGTTAATTGCTGCTGTCGAACAAGCGACGGTGAACACTTCGGAAATGGAAGACGAGATTGCTTATTTCTTGAAAGTAGAATCGGAAACCTCTCCCCTCGGTACCAAAATTATCTTTGCCAATTCCGGCGCAAAAACAGCCCAAACCATCGAGTTTACGTCCACTTTAACAGCCCCACGCCACAAACAGGCGATCGCCCTCAAGCAATTACTCGAAAAACTGCCCTCTGAACCTAGCAACTACGCCATCAATTCTGAAATTAAGAGCAAGTTAAAAAGCTCGATCGATCCAGATTTCAACGGAGTGGCAGAACAAGCTAGAATTTTTGATGCTTACCTATTCACCATCCTGCTGAAAGCAGTTGCTAACGAAGGCGGCAACATCTATTATAACAATGTTTTAGACGACGAAACACCGAAATATTTAACGTTTAGAAAAACAGCCGGAAAAATCCACGGAACAGCACATCCATACACTCATGCTGTTGTAGAATTTCCCGACAAACCAGCCCTGGAAATTCATCTCGGAGTCAAAGTGCAAGGTAGAGCCGGAGTTCTGCACAACTGCAACGTTTTAATTCTGTACCAAAAAGAAGCGAATATCTGCCGTTTGCTCAACCGCGAACCCCGACACTCGCAGGTAATTTTAGCGGTGAAATCTGAACACTGCACCTCGGAACTTCAACTAGAAATGGCTGGTGCTTTTATCGGATTGGCGTCAGATATTCGCTACGAAGGTGGCAGCTATTTCATTTCTAATAGTTACTCGCAACCAGTGGCAAAATTACTGACTACTGCGCGCAAAAAATGGGAACACAATATCTTTCCTAGGGCCACAAACGATGTTCACAGGCTGATGTACTCATTTCAAACTATCTTTAAAGACTTTAAGGCTAGAAACTAAGATTGGGGAATAGGGCATAGGGCATGGGGCATAGGGCATGGGGCATGGGGCATAGGTAATTTGTTATTTGTTGTTTGTGATTATAAAAACTACTAACTGCTAACCGCTAACCGCTAACTATGCCGGGTACATCTGGTTTTTGAAGCCTGAAGAAGCATGACCGCATATAAGTTATTAGTTATAATCCCATATTCACGGAGGTCATGCGAGAGTCCCTACGAATATATTTGCCTTGCGCCAGATGCACCCACTATGCCCAATGCCCAATGCCCTGTTTGCCCTATGCCCTATTCCCAATTCCCCATGCCCAATCCCCAATATAATTTATGATGTTTCGAGTACCAGAACTTTACGAATAATGTTCAAGAAAGATAAATCTTCCCTGCTGTTTACGATCGGAGCCGCCACACTTCTGATCGGTTTAGGTATCCTCGCATACTCGATCGTCATTTCCCGAGGCCCCGCCAAAGATTTGCCAGCGGGAGCCGTCGTTGTTCCCCAAGATGCGATGATGGCTCTATCCATCACTACCGATGAATCGCAGTGGAATAGGCTGCGAGAATTTGGTACGCCGGAGTCAAAAGCTTCGTTTGAAAGGTTTTTAAGCGAATTGCGCGATCGCCTCCTGACAAGCAACGGTTACGCCTACCAGCAAGACATTCAGCCTTGGGTGGGTAACACGGTAATGGTGGCGTTTCTCCGCAACAAAACAGCGATACCAGTTCCCCCGCGCGCGCCCAACGCGCCCCCACCTCAGCCAATTCAGCAGTCAGTAGCAATTATCCTGCCCATCTCCAACCCGATTAAAGCCAAAGAATTATTAGCAAAACCCAGACCCCTCAACCAAGGAAAAATGGTTGAGCGCAATTACAAAGGAGTGCAAGTTACAGAAACTCAAGGTATACCCGATCGCAATTTCTCAGTCGCGGTACTCGGAACAAACTATCTAGCAGTCACCACAGATCCCACCGCCACAGACAGAATAATTGACACCTACAAAGGCGAACCATCCCTCGCAAAAACTCCTGGCTATGGAGACGCCATCCAACAAATTAAGGATGTCGGTGCCTTCGGTCAAATCTACGTGAATATGCCCGTTGCAGCAGCCTTTACAGCCGCCAACTCATCCCGCGAAATTTCGGTAGAAAACCTGGAAAAACTGCAACAAAATCAAGGATTTGCCACCACAGCGACGCTGGATGCAGACGGAATTGGATTCAAATCAATCTCTTGGCTAAAACCAGATTCTACTACTCGTATAGCAGTGGAAAATAATGCTCTAAAAATGGCTAATCGCCTGCCAAACAATACAATCATGATGGTATCGGGCGGTAACTTGCAGCGTTTGTGGCAAGACTACGTATTGGGATCTGATGCTAACCCGCTTGCACCGATTAATCCTCAAGTTTTGCGTACTGGTTTAAAATCGACTACTGGCCAGGATTTAGATAAAGATTTCATCAACTGGATGGCGGGAGAATTTTCTTTATCATTAATACCAGCCCCCGCGCAGAATCCGAAAGACAAATTTGCTGCTGGATTTGTATTTATGGTGGAAACAAACAACCGCGGCGCCGCTAACAAATCCCTGAAACAGCTTGATGAAATGATGAAAAATAAGCAGTATAGAGTTGAGGAAATTCAAGTTGGCGGTCAACCTGCGACTCAATGGAAATCGCCGTTTGGAGGGATTACTGTAACTCGCGGCTGGATGAAGGATGTGCTGTTTATCACAGTAGGAGCACCCGTGGTGGACGCGATCGTTCCGGCGCCGACAAGTCCGCTTTTAAGTAGCGAATTGTTCCAAAAAACTGTACGATCGCAACTTAAGCCTCACAACGGCAATTTTTTCATCGACACCGAGAGTGCGTTTAACCCGAAAAACCTGGCTTTGCCGGAGTTTCCTCCCAACCAAAAAATCTGGATAGATGCCACGCGGTCGATCGGCATTACAGCGGCCGTGATTGGCGATCGTACCACCCGCTACGACGCTTTTGTCGGTCTCAAAAAATCCGACCAATCGACTCCTTCACCAAAGCCCTCACCGAATCCATCTTCACCGAGTTCACCTTCACCGAGTTCATCGTCACCGAGTTCACCTTCACCGAGTTCACCTTCACCGAGTTCACCTTCACCGAGCTCACCTTCACCGAGTTCATCCTCACCAAGCCCTGATTCACCCAGTCCCTCGCCCACCGTCCAAACTTCACCGAATTAACTCTTAAATCCTGCCAAAAATCCGCTATGACAGCCCCTTAAACAGCAAAATGGCGATCGATTAAAACCGAAAAGCAGCAGATCGAAACCGACAATAGTGGATTTGATTTTAAGAGGAAAAGTGAGCCGGATTTAAGTTGTTTTACGTCACCAAACCTCACACCAAGAAACCGCCAAACCCGGTTTATAAAAAAAACCGGGTTGCAGCAAGCAAACTCTAAAAAATTGGCTTGTAGCCCAAGGAAGAAAGAAGAAGCAATAACATTCCGGGACACACACCAACCTTCAAACCTTAAGATGAGGTACGTTGTTGGGCTTCAGCCCTCTTAGTGGAACTGGTTATATAAGCTATGAGTCATACCTCATCTTTTTGAGAAAGGCTATACTTTTTCTTGTCATAATTTTCGTTACAGGCTATCGTGGAGATAGCTTTGTTGTTTTTGAACCGAGGAAAGCAAAGATGTTTGACCAGAAATTTTCCCGATCGCTCTTGGACGCAGAACCTAATTTTTAACCCCATCCTTCGTTGAAAGTCTTAATAAGAGTAAAAAAAAATCGGTTAATCGGCGTCGGAGTGGGTCTAAAATGCCGTTTTTTTGAGTGTATCATGTGGCAGATGTATAGTCTAGGTATTGCGAGTTATATTGAGAGTGTAAAGAAGATATAGCCTTTCTCAAAAAAATGAGGTATGACTGACAGCTTATATAACCGCTTAAACCAAGAGAGTCCAAGCCCAACAACGTCCGCGAATCTTTGTGATAGCCGCTATACGTTATTGTTGCGACCTATTAAAAATTAAACCCTTTAAAACTATGAAAAACCCCAAGAATCTTCAAATACCGGCTAAATTAATGTCAAGAAAAAGAATTGGCAAACTGGCACTTTATGTGCAAATAGTCTTGATAAATATTTACTTTTTGCAAGCAAAAGCCGAAGCTCAAATTGTGCCAGCGAACGATGGAACTGGCACTAAAGTCACTCCCACCCCAAGCGGAACTCCTACACCGCAAACTCGCTTCGACATTGAAGGCGGACAATTATCGAACGACAAACAAAATCTCTTCCACAGTTTTACACAATTCGGTTTGTCGCCAAATCAGATAGCCAACTTTATCTCAAATCCCAGCATTCGCAACATTTTAGGCCGCATCAATGGCGGTAGCCCTTCGATTATTAACGGCTCAATTCAATTAACCGGCGGTAATGCTAACTTGTTTCTGATGAATCCCTCGGGCATCATATTTGGCAACAGTGCCAGCTTAAATGTGCCGGCTTCTTTCACAGCAACCACGGCTACCGGTATTGGATTTGGTTCTAATTCGTTTAACGCGATCGGTACTAACACCTACACATCTCTGACGGGCACGCCCAATTCCTTTGCTTTTGGAGCCGATCGAGCTGGGGCAATTGTCAACACAGCCGACTTAGCAGTCAAGTCAGGGCAGAACTTAACTTTGCTTGGCGGCACCGTTGTCAGCACAGGCAATCTTTCGGCACCGGGCGGTAAAATTACCGTTGCGTCAGTCACCGGGACAAATTTAGTGCGCGTCAGTCAGGGAGATAGTTTGCTGAGTTTGGACATCCAGCCGTCGTCAGCGACAAGCAGCCCTGGAACAGCAGTCGCATCCTTGCCGGAACTGCTGACAGGGGTCGGTCAAACCAATGCTACAGGAATCAGCGTCAATGCAAGCGGTCAATTGGTACTTACAGCATCTAACCGAATAGTAGCTGCGGGGGATGTTGCAGTCAAAGGTGCCAGCGCTCGATCGATCCAAATTCAAGCAGCCAACACCCTTGCAGCCAGCGGCAACCTGACGAGTACACAAGGTGCGATCGTCCTACAAGCCAGCAGCGACATTAGCACTCTCGCCCTCAACTCCAACTCCACCACCGCAGCAGGTGGCAACATCACCGTCACCAGCCGTACAGGAAAAGTAGAGACCGGCAATATCAACGCAGGCTCGATCGACAAAACCAGCAACGCCGGAGACGTTAGTATTGCAGCCTCAAGCAGCATTCAAACAGGCTTCATAGACGCCAACTCCGAAGAAAAAAAAGGCGGCCAAGTCACCCTCAAGGCCAGCAATGACATTGAAGTAACCCGTATCAACACCCAAGGGCGAACAGCCGGAGGAAATATTAACATTTCAGCCGGCCGTTATTTCCGAGCTACAGGTACTTTTACCTGCTTGGCGCAAGCTTGTAGCATTGCCGCGGCCGCGACTGGTAGCGCGAATGGTGGAGATATCACCATTAGCCACGGTGGTCAAGCCTCAAACACTATTTTCGGCGTCGGGCCCAACTATAACAGCTTGAACGGTACTGCTGGCAGCATTGCCACTGGGAGCGACAAGAAGGAAAATGTTATTGCATCCGGAAGTTTTCCCAGCTCAAAGACTCAGATCGTACAGCCGACGCAAATTAATATCACAACTTCTTCAACCTCGCCGACGCCGACTCCGGCACCGACTCCTGCACCGACTCCTGCACCGACTCCTGCACCGACTCCTGCACCGACTCCCGAACCAACCCCTGCACCGACTCCTGCACCGACTCCTGCACCGACGCCCGCACCGACTCCTGCACCGACTCCCGAACCAACTCCGGCGCCAACTCCGGCGCCAACCCCTGCACCGACTCCTGCACCGACTCCCGAACCAACTCCGGCACCAGCACCTGCACCGACGCCCGCACCGACTCCGGCACCGACACCCGCACCGACTCCGGCACCGACACCCAACCCTCCGCCAGCACCCAGGCGAACTCCTGCACCCGCACCGACACCCGCACCAGTACCCGCGCCAGCACCTGCACCGACACCCGCACCCGCACCCGCACCTGCGCCAGCACCTGCGCCAGCACCAGCACCAGCACCCGCACCTGCACCTGGGCAGACAATTACTGAACCCAGCGTACCAGTATCAAATTTGTCACCAGCGCCGACAATTACTCAAAATCCATCGCCAACAATTACTCAAAATCCAGCGCCGAACTCGAATTTGTCACCAGCGCCGACAATTACTCAAAATCCAGCGCCGATATCAAATTTGTCACCAGCACCAACGATTACTCAAAATCCAGCGCCGAACTCGAATTTGTCACCAGCGCCGACAATTACTCAAAATCCAGCGCCGATATCGAATTTGTCACCAGCGCCGACAATT
>NZ_JAEQCF010000103.1:0-17723 GCF_020738625.1 Microcoleus sp. PH2017_09_SFU_O_A | reverse complement strand
AATGATGTGACGTTCTGTTAGCTGCATTCTCAACCTCCTGACCACATAATACCATGCTTGATTACTTATGCTTACAAACTGAATGAAGTTTTACAATACTCGGCACATTCCCTCATCTAGTAGGTTGGAGAGGGGGAGAGGGGGAGAGGGGGAGAGATGGGTGCTAACTTAGATTGTCACATCCTTAGCGGGCGATCGATGTTTGCGGGTAGGGAAACGGCAGGGTGCGGTGTCCTCCCTCCATCTACCGCCCCTGCACGGCTGGATGTACGATTGTCACATCCTTGGCCGGTTTAGAGGGCAATTTCATCATCCCATCCGGTGGATTTTACCCGTTTCCCACAGTCAGGAGACGGTAGTACCCATTGGTATCAACTTAAGCCGTTAGCCCGCCAGATTCCTGCCGCCCACCCGCCAGCCCGCCAGGGACTCAAGTCCCTGGCTAATAGAAGACAGTCCTCTCAAAAAGGACTAATGAGTTCTTGAGTCCTCTTTGAGAGGACTTTCGCTTTGATGCAGGGGTTTCAGCCCCTGCCGGACTATCGGACTGCGGGTTTGACGTTAAGTTGACACTCCTTGGGTAGTGCCGTGTCCCTACCACGATCGCGCGCCAGACCAAGATTGTGTATATTACAGCACGATTTGACCGCAACACTTAAAATAGTCTGGATTTAGCGATCGACTGCGCCCTTTCCCCATCAATATTTCTCCTTCGCTGGCGGCGCCTGTCAGCCGGAGTCGCGAGGTTCCGCTTCCAAAATGCTGATAATGGTGCACAATTTCAAATTAACAACAAAACTTGCACTGTTTTGAGTAAGCTTTTGGTGGAACAGCTCAGAGAGCCTGTTTCTCAGAATGATGCAAAATATCAAATTTATCATCAATCCTGTCCAATTACCAATTACGAACCTATGCCCCGCCGCCAAGACTTAAAAAAGATTCTCCTGATTGGTTCCGGCCCAATTGTTATCGGCCAAGCGTGCGAGTTCGACTATTCGGGGACACAAGCTTGCAAAGCTTTGCGAGAAGAAGGTTACGAAGTAGTGCTGGTGAATTCCAACCCTGCAACGATTATGACCGATCCGGAAACTGCCGATCGCATTTACATCGAACCCCTAACGCCGGCCATCCTCGAACAAATCATCGCTAAAGAAAGACCTCAAGCAATTTTACCGACTATGGGCGGTCAAACAGCACTAAATTTAGCCGTTGCCGTTGCTAAAAATGGTGTTCTGGAAAAGTACAATGTAGAGTTAATTGGCGCTAAATTACCAGCAATTGAAATGGCCGAAGATCGGCTGTTATTTAAGGAAGCGATGGCACGAATTGGTGTGGCAGTTTGCCCTTCGGGAATTGCTAACAATCTCGACGAGGCCAAAGCAATCGGCCACCAAATCGGTACTTATCCGTTAATTATCCGTCCGGCTTTTACAATGGGCGGCACGGGAGGCGGGATTTCTTACAATCAAGAAGAGTTTGAAGAAATGGCCCAAGGCGGTGTTGATGCTAGTCCGGTATCGCAAATTTTGATCGAACAATCTTTGATCGGTTGGAAAGAGTACGAACTGGAAGTGATGCGGGATTTGGCAGATAATGTAGTGATTATTTGTTCGATCGAGAATCTTGACCCGATGGGCGTGCACACGGGCGATTCGATTACCGTCGCACCAGCCCAAACTCTGACAGACAAAGAATATCAGCGCCTGCGCGATGCTTCGGTTAAAATTATCCGCGAAATTGGAGTAGAAACAGGTGGTTCTAACATTCAATTTGCAGTCAATCCAGTCAACGGCGATTTCATTGTAATTGAAATGAATCCCCGGGTTTCCCGTTCCTCCGCCTTGGCCTCGAAAGCAACAGGTTTCCCGATCGCCAAAATGGCGGCAAAATTAGCAGTAGGTTACACCCTAGACGAAATTTCCAACGATATTACCAAGAAAACTCCCGCGTCTTTTGAACCGACAATTGACTATGTGGTGACGAAGATTCCCCGATTTGCCTTTGAAAAGTTCCCCGGTTCCGAACCGACTCTGACAACGCAAATGAAGTCAGTAGGAGAGGTAATGGCGATCGGGCGCAGCTTCAACGAATCTTTCCAAAAAGCACTGCGGGGATTGGAAACTGGCCGCGCAGGTTTCGGATGCGACAAACCGGAAAAGTTGCCGAGTTTGGAACAAATTCGCGCCGGATTGCGAACGCCAAATCCCGATCGCATTTTTACAGTCCGCCACGCGATGATGATGGGAATGTCCGTGGAAGACATCTTTGAACTCACAGCAATTGACCCCTGGTTTTTGGATAAAATGCAGGAATTGCTGGAAGCCGAGAAGTTTTTGAAACGAACTGCACTCAAACAGTTGACAAAAGACACAATGTTTGAAATAAAGCAGTTGGGATTTAGCGATCGCCAAATTGCTTACGCTACAAAAACATCGGAAGATGAAGTCCGCGCCTACCGCAAACAGTTAGGCGTCATCCCGATTTACAAAACAGTCGATACCTGCGCGGCCGAGTTTGAAGCCTTTACACCATATTACTATTCCACCTACGAAGCTGGAGCAGCAATTTGGGAATTGGGCGATGAAGAAAAGAAGATTTCGCCTGTCGGCCACAGTCTGGCGCCGGAGTCGGAAGTTTTGCCTTCTACTAAGCGCAAAGTCATGATTTTAGGTGGCGGCCCAAACCGGATCGGACAGGGGATTGAGTTTGATTACTGTTGCTGTCACGCTTCCTATTCCCTCGGGGAAGATGGGTTTGAGACAATTATGGTCAACTCGAACCCGGAGACGGTTTCGACAGACTACGATACGAGCGATCGCCTGTATTTTGAACCGCTAACCAAAGAAGATGTTCTCAACATCATCGAGGCGGAAAATCCGGAGGGAGTAATCATTCAATTTGGCGGACAAACGCCGCTGAAATTGGCGATTCCTTTGCAAAAAGCTCTCGAAAATCACCCCGACGTACAAACAAAAATCTGGGGAACTTCCCCGGATTCTATTGATGCGGCAGAAGACAGGGAAAGATTTGAAAAGATTCTGCGGGAATTGGATATTCAGCAAGCTGCTAACGGTTTGGCCCGTAGTTTTCAGGATTCCTTAATAGTAGCTCAACGGATCGGTTATCCAGTAGTTGTGCGGCCGAGTTACGTGTTGGGCGGGCGAGGGATGGAAATTGTTTATTCCGATGCGGAATTGGAACGCTACATGACTTATGCAGTACACGTAGAACCAGATCATCCGATTTTAATTGACAAGTTCTTGGAAAATGCGATCGAGGTTGATGTAGATGCGATCGCCGATGCGACTGGCAATGTCACCATCGGTGGTATTATGGAGCACATCGAAGAAGCGGGCATCCACTCCGGCGACTCGGCTTGTTCCATCCCTTACCAAACGCTTTCCGACGCAGCCTTAGTCACAATCCGCCGCCAGACAATAGAATTAGCCAAAGCCTTGAAAGTCATCGGGTTGATGAACATTCAATTTGCGGTACAAGGCGAACAGGTTTTCATTTTGGAAGCTAACCCGCGCGCTTCTCGTACAGTACCTTTCGTATCCAAAGCAATTGGAGTTCCCCTAGCCAAAATGGCATCGCGAGTCATGTCTGGCCAAACTCTGGAAGCTTTAGGTTTTACTAAAGAGATTATACCAATTCACGTTTCCGTGAAAGAAGCCGTGCTACCGTTTGCTAAATTCCCAGGAACTGATACATTGTTAGGGCCGGAAATGCGATCGACTGGCGAAGTCATGGGAATTGACACAGATTTCGGCAAAGCCTTCGCCAAAGCTCAACTCGGTGCTGGCCAAGTGATGCCGCAGTCTGGAACTGTGTTGGTTTCGATGCGCGATCGCGATAAACTAGCAGTAGTACCAGTAATCAAGGAATTCTTGGAATTGGGTTTCAAAATAGTCGCAACCCACGGTACGCGCAAAGTTTTGCGAGAGCAAGGTTTAGACGTAGATTTGGAATTGAAGCTGCACGAAGGGCGGCCAAATTTGTTGGATTCGATCAAGAATGAGAAAATCCAACTAATTATTACCACACCTTCCGGCGAAGAATCCCGCGCTGACGGCATCTTTATCCGTCGCACAGCTTTGACTTACAAAATCCCAATTATTACCACAATAGCCGGTGCTAAGGCGACAGCATCGGGAATTCGATCGCTCAAATCGCATCCGATGGAAGTGAAAGCAATTCAAGACTATTACCCGCAAGTGTAGAGTTATTGTAGGGTAGGCACTGCATACATTGCTGTAAATTTACGGTATAGGTACGTAGTTGCGCTTCAGCGCTCTTTTATATAAGACAAAAAAGAGCGCTCAAGCGCAACACGGTATAGGTACGTAGTTGCGCTTCAGCGCTCTTTTATTTATTATAGAAAAGAGCGCTCAAGCGCAACAACATACTTTTGAAAGTGGCGTAAGTTATGAAATCTATCTACGCACCGCCCAAAACCTAATCTGAATGAGAATCCAAAGCACCGCTAGACAGCATCAACCTCGGCCAAACCAACAAGAAAAATCCCATCCAAGTCAATAAAGGAATCGCGACTAAAACTGTTATCCAAACAGTTTTTAGCAAAAACCAACTACCAGAAATTAGACTTGTTCCTGTCAAAAGAATCGACCAAGGCTGACACCACCAAGGTTTGTAATTCCAAGGACTAACAGGTTTTTGTTCAGAAACAGTTTTCATATTTGCAGTGATTTTTTATAGATAATAACAGAGTTAGGCTAATCAACCTAATTTAAGCATACAGTACCTGTTCTGCTGTCAGCGTTAATTCTGGAAAAGTCCGAGACACAATTCGATCGCTGCCCTTAAACGTAGTTGTTTGATAATTACCGTCTGCATCCAAAAGGTGGACAAATACAGTCGCAACTTTCGGCTTTCCGATGAATTTTGAGCTAGCAATTCCCAAATAATCCACAACCCAATATTCTGAAATTCCGAGACGCTGATACTCATCAAATTTGTGAATATAATCGACATTCCAATTCATTGATGTTACCTCCACCGCCAACTGAATTGGTTCGCGCAAGGCAGCATAAGCCGAGCGGTCATATCGCCACAAATCGCGATCGATTACACTGACATCGGGTCTCCGCCCTTGTTCTACTCCAGCTTTATTTACAGTTCTGATAGCTGTTTGGCTTGTCACTACATAATTTAAGCTCAGATTTTTGATTTGAGCGTAAAAAGAGTCACGGATGTAGCCGGCAACATCAATATGATTTCGGGTTGAAATTATTTCGACAATTTCTCCATTTACCAGTTCATAGAGTCCATCTTCGGGACATTCTACAAGAAATTGGTCAAAGGTCAACTTTTCTGTGACTGTTGCAATCATAAGATATCCTTATTTTGCAGGAATACTATTAGTCTATACTAGCACAGACAAGAATGAATTTGTTTTTTTGACCGCAGATGAAGGCGGATGAGCGGGGACGAACAAAAGATCGTGAAGCGAAGCTATCGGGAGCGTGAATCACCCTTCTGATATTTGACACTAAATATTTGACGCTGATATTTCACGAAAATGGTAAAATGCGATCGCCCTAGCAAGTTGCATTTAAATATGTTACTGACTTGATACAGTAAAGTGACAATGCTAAAAACCGAGCCACTCCAAGGTCAATCCTGAACCATGAGACTAGACGAAGCCGTAGAATTTGCCGAAAACCCAGAGCCACGGTGTCCCTGCGTCCTCCTGCTGGACACCTCCGGCTCCATGCAAGGCGCACCCATAGACGCTTTGAATGAGGGGCTGGAAGTTTTTAGGAATGACTTAATTAAAGATGAACTAGCTAAAAAGCGAGTCGAAGTCGCAATTATTTCCTTTGACAATAATATCAAAGTCGTGCAAGACTTCGTGACCGCCGATCAGTTCGAGACACCGCTGCTGACAGCCCAAGGACAAACCCACATGGGCGCCGGCATTCAGCTAGCACTAGACACCATTGCAGCCCGCAAATCCGAATACCGCAACAACGGCATTACCTATTACCGCCCGTGGGTATTTATGATTACCGACGGCGAACCTCAAGGCGAATCGGACGATGTTGTGGAAATCGCAGCACAGCGGATCAAAGAGGAAGAAACTAACAAGCGCGTGGCTTTTTTTGCAGTCGGTGTGGAAGGTGCGAATATCTCCCGTCTCGCGGAAATTGTCGATCGCACTCCTGTAAAATTAAAAGGATTAGACTTTCGAGAGATGTTCATTTGGCTGTCGGCTAGTATGCAGAGAGTTTCTCACTCAAAAATTGACGAACAAGTCGCACTTCCACCGCCCGGATGGGGAACTGTTTAGTCAGTTGGCAGTTTGCAGTTGGCAGTTTGCATCAGTCATTGGTAAGGTGCGAAGTGCTTACAATGAATTGGGAGAATCTCAATTTTGCTTTAAAAGTGCGAGCGTCCCCGCTCGCTTGGTTATAGAAGCGAGCGTCCCCGCTCGCTTGGTTATAGAAGCGAGCGGGGACGATCGCTTGGTTATAGAAGCGAGCGGGGACGCTCGCACTACTACATAAAAATGCTTTTTACAACAATGAGATGCTCCCAATAAATTTCCATAGTTTTGAATTTACGAAGTTTTGAATACAAGAGTTATTAATGGATAATTCATTATTTAATTGGCAAGTTGTAGCCGCATCGGTGACTGGTACGAGCCACGAAAAACGATCGCAACCCTGTCAAGATGCCCACTGTTGGCGCGTCTTGTCTAACGGTGTTTTGGTAGCAGCGGTAGCTGACGGCGCGGGTTCGGCTGCACTGGCAGAAGTGGGGGCAAAAATTGCTGTGGAAGCGGTTGTGGAAACGATTTGTCAACAGGATTTGCAGCCTGAAAGTGACGAGGAATGGCAGGTATTTTTCACAGCATCCCTGCAAGTTGCGCGGGCGGCTGTGGAAGCGGAAGCTGCAACCCGGGAAGTGGCGGCGAGGGATTTAGCTTGCACTTTAATTGCGGTTGTGGCTACGCCGGAATTGATCGCGGTTGCTCAAATTGGCGATGGTGCGGCGGTGGCGGGCGATAGTGCGGGAAATGCGATCGCCCTTACGATACCTCCCTGCGGTGAATATATCAATGAAACCATATTTTTGATTTCGCCAAATGCGATCGAAACAGCGCAATTTCAGGTAATGCGGGAACCCCTGCGGCACTTGGCTGTGTTTTCCGACGGCTTGCAAATGCTCGCTCTCAAAATCCCGGAAGGTACGCCCCACGGGCCGTTTTTTGCACCTTTGTTTCGGTTTTCGGGCACGGCGAAGGAAGATGCGGATGCAAAAGAGCAATTAGAGTCGTTTTTGCGATCGCCCCGCGTGTGCGATCGCACCGATGATGACTTAACATTATTGTTAGCAACTTTTTCGAGTTCGGAGGCACAGGACAATTAAAAATAAACATATTGAAAAAGCCAACATCCATCTGCGTCAATCGGCATTTATCTGCGGTAAAAAATTCCCGATTCTGAATTTGGCAACAAGTCTAATCGCTTCAAATGAATGAGCGGCGAAAATTTGGTGCGCTTCTATAATAAAATCGAGGTGTCAACAATTCTGGTTTAATCTGTACAGTAGGTCGTCACTTGCAAGCACAAGAGATTAAGGATAAGCTCAACTCCCTAATTAGCGAAGCAGATCTTATAGATCCGAGTTTGGCGAGAAGATTGGATGAAATCAATCGCTGGGTGAAAGATGTCAAACCCGGTTCGCTAACTGCTAAGAAATTTGTGCTGGCTTTTTTGCTACAGCTTATGCGAGATTCTCAGGTTTGGCTGGCGCTTCAATCCCTATCTTCGGAAAGAGATCGAGAAACGGCGTTTGAGTCAATGACTCCGGGCGAAAGGTATTGGTACGGCTATCTATTTCCTAAATGGCTGAGTGAAAACGATCGCAAATTTTACATCTGGAAACAAAAACTCAAGGCGGGTAAATTCGATCCGGCTGACGATCGCGTCATTCGTGCGATCGCCGCCCGGATAGTCGAACGCCAAGGCAGTGTTTTGTATCGCTATGTAGCAGATCTTTCTATGGCTACCGATTCGATCGTCAGCAACCGCCAACAGCAGCCCCTGTGCATTCAAGTCACTACTCTTTCTGATGAATTTTCTCAACAAAAATATGAAAATTGGCAACAAACTCTTCGAGGTTGGGGGATTGACAGAGGACTATTTTTAAGTTATGATACAAAAGATGCAAATTTCCTGAACCAGTTAGTTAACATTGCATTATATAATAGTGATAATTTGCCCGCAGGTCGCTACCTCAAATTCCCATAAATTCACCCGATCTGCTGCTGAGAATAGTTCGACTGCTCAAAATTCGGTGAACAAGAAATTTTGAATAACTCGCATATTGCAGAATTTTAGACAATGCCACCAACTTAATCATCAGCCCGCTTCCATTGGGCCCGAAGGCTACGCCAAGATTTTTCCTCCCATTCTCTGTTTCCCGGGGGGATATGGCAAAGTGCGGAAACAGGTAATTGATACGAATGCTAAACAACGAGAAGATTTACGGCAGCAATCAATAGCGGTAAGGTGTGTAATTCGCACCCTACAAAAGATAGAGGTTCTGCGTAATTCCTGGCCCAGCAACGGGAAGATTTACCGCAGCAATCAATAGCCGTAAGGTGCACGGCCCGATGGCTGCCTGTGAAAGATAGAGGTTCTCCGGAATTCTTGGCTGAGAAATGGGAAAATTTACCGAAACAATCAATCTATTCATTCAGTTGACAATTGACAGTTGACCGCTTGAGGGCATTTGACAATCATAAGGAAGAGGATTGGAGTAATGAATAGTCTTCTCTTAATTCCTCCCGATCGGGCTTGGGGCTTTAAACCAATTCTTTCAGGTAAAATAACTAGCAACTGGGTATAAATTGAATTGAGATTAGATTGAAGTGCGCTGAAATTGTTGGAATAAAATCAAAT
The DNA here is from genome assembly GCF_020738625.1 of Microcoleus sp. PH2017_09_SFU_O_A. Classification (NCBI taxonomy): domain Bacteria; kingdom Bacillati; phylum Cyanobacteriota; class Cyanophyceae; order Oscillatoriales; family Microcoleaceae; genus Microcoleus; species Microcoleus sp. PH2017_09_SFU_O_A. The sequence goes on along the minus strand of NZ_JAEQCF010000103.1, from coordinate 8,790 downwards.
TACATCAAAATCAATACTATGACAGTAAAAGGTACAAGCACCGTTGAAAGCAATTTACAAAAAGTCTTTGAAGAACTAGAATCTGCCCGAAAAATGCAGGATGATTGGATGCACCACGGGGTGGATTTTGTTGATTTGTATGTGGAAAATGCTGGCGGTGATTGGTTGGAAAAGTGGGCAAAATGTGAAGAAGAATTAGAGCAGATAAAATTTAAACAGGTAGATATTGAAGCAGTCAAAGTAGCGATCGGCATTTCGGACTTTGGGCAAACCGAACTGCTGGAAACGGCCTTGAGCAGCCGCTGCGATCGCCCGGAGGAGTCTCCGGCTGGGGAAGATGTGAAGCAAAAACGGCTTTCACTCTTAGGCGGAGCGATTTTCGGTGCTGTTGTTACCGATTACCTGTACCGCGAATATCCCGAACTCGACTGCGATGCGATTTCAACCTTAAAAGCTCGTTTAGCAGACAGTCAAAAACTCTCGGAATTTGCCGAAAATCTGAAATTGAACGAACTCTGTCGGGGAGCCGCCAGCGGGAAAGCAACAGAACAAAGCGAGTACAATAAATTTTTAGCCCAGATTTTTGAGGCTTTGTCGGGGGCGATTTACTTGGAATTCGATCGCGATTTTTTGCGTGCGGGTAACTGGCTGATCCAGCAGTCGATCGAAGGAACGATGGGCGAACACTTAGATCTAACTCAGCAGTCGAAAAGTACGCTCTTAAACGAGCTAAAACGGCGGGAAATCTTGGGTGCGGACATTCTAGAGGCGATCGCGATCGACTATTTGTACAACCGCTTTCCCGATCGCAACAGCAGCCAGTTAACCCGCTGGAAAAATCTGTTAGCCGCCAAAGAGATTTTTCCCAAAGACTTTAAGGCAAAATTAGGCAGTCATTACCTGGAATTGGAGAGCAATTTCTCGCGCACCCGCGACTGGTTGGTGGATAACTTCATCAAAACCGCAGTTGACGAACTGGAAGACGAAACAGGCGATCGGTTCATCAGTTGACAGTTGACAGTTGACAGTTGACAGCTACCTCTTGTGTGGATAGAAGAGGATTGGAGCAATGAATCATTTTCTTTGATTTCCCCCTAAACGGGGAGGCTTCAGACCCAATTTTATCGGTTAAACTAAAATCAACTCATTAAAAAGAATGGGAAAACAGCAATGGTTACACAACTGCAATCTCCCGAAAAATCAAATGTCATCTACCCCGACGATAACGGCGAACCGATGTCAAACAATACAGATCAGTTTCGATTAATTGTTTGGATTAAAGAAAACTTAGAATTGCTGTTTGCAAATGACCAGAATGTTTTTGTAGCGGGTGACTTGCTGTGGTATCCGGTGGAAGGAAATAATAAACTATGCCAAGCGCCAGATGTGATGGCAGTTTTTGGCATCCCCAAAGGATATCGAGGTTCTTACCAACAGTGGAACGAAGGTAATATTGCACCGCAAGTCGCCTTTGAAATTTGGTCGCCGGGAAATCGTCTGACTCCGATGATTCAAAAATTTCAATTTTACGAACGCTACGGTGTGGAAGAATACTATTTGTACAACCCGCAAACTTTAGAACTGACAGGATGGTTGCAGGTTGAGTCACAATTTGAAGCGATCGAACAAATGGACGGCTGGATCAGTCCGAGACTGGGAGTGCGGTTTCAATTATCTCAAACAGGACTCGAAATGTTCGGGGCTAACCAAGAACCGTTTATGAATTTTGTGGAACTCGATCGACTGCGACAGCAAGCCGAGGCGCGGGCCGAACAGGCAGAAATGCTGCTGGAACAAGAACGATCGCGATCGCAAGCCTTAGAATTAAGACTCCGAGACATGGGAATAGAGCCCGATCGACTGTAACCACAATTGCAAAATTGAACTATGGTGGAACAGGCATCTTGCCTGTTGCTGAGTTTTTCAGGACGGGCATGATGCCCATCCCACAATAAAATAGAATTATCGGTTTATCAGTGGGGTCGCTTTCTTCAATCTAAAATCTCAGATCTAAAATTCACGCATGAAAATTGGGGCTGAAGCCTTCCCGTTTAGGGGGAAATCAAATCCTCTTCTATCGACGGCTATGGGTAGCTGTCAACTGTCAACACTCCAATCCTCTTCTATCGACGGAAAAGATAGCTGTTAACTGTCAACTGTCAACTGTCAACTGTCAACTGATGACTAATCCTCTATCCCCTAACGGAATTCTATGCAGTTGCAACGCCAATTTAGCGGACAACTGATTGCGATCGACACCAACAGCGCGATCGCCAGTGGCGGTCAAGGTCGCATCTACCCGATCGCCAAAGACTCGTCCCTGGTAGCAAAAATCTACCACAAACCGACAGACGAAGACGGCGACAAACTCACAGTCATGTTCAGTATGCCGCCGGATGCGCCGATCGCGGAACCGGGACACGCCTCAATTGCTTGGCCTCTCGATTTGCTGCATACTGTCGGCGGGCGCGAAAAAATCGTCGGTTTTGTGATGCCGCGCGTCAAGAAAGTGCTGCCGGTACACACTTTCTACACTCCCAAAACCAGGCGCGAACAAAAACCCCTATTTAACTATCTTTACCTCCACCGCACCGCCAGAAACCTCGCTTCGGCTGTAAATGCCCTCCACGTCAGGGGTTACGTCATTGGAGATGTCAACGAGTCGAATATTCTTGTCACGGATACGGCTTTAGTAACGCTGGTAGACACCGATTCGTTTCAAGTGCGCGATCCTTATACAGGTTACGTTTATCGGTGTCCCGTGGGGAAACCCGAGTTTACTCCGCCGGAATTGCAGGGCCAGACTTTCCGCGATATCGATCGAGCCCCAGAGCACGATTTGTTCGGTTTGGGGGTATTAATTTTTCAATTGTTAATGGAAGGTACGCACCCGTTTTCGGGAGTGTATCTCGGTAGCGACGAACCGCCGTCTTTGGAGGCGAGAATTCGATCGGGCCATTTCCCCAGCGGTACCAAGCGGATACCCTACCGCCCGATGCCCGCAGCGCCATCTTTCGAGATGCTGCATCCCCGGCTGCGACAGATGTTTATCCGCTGTTTTGAGGAAGGGCACCGGAATCCGTCGGCGCGCCCGGATGCGAAAACTTGGGTGAATGCGATTCGGGAAGCGGAAGATTCTCTACTTACTTGCAGCAAAAACACTCAGCACAAATACGGAAATCATCTGAGTCGGTGCCCTTGGTGCGATCGGGCAAAACTCCTCAAAGGTCGCGATCCGTTTCCTTCGCGGCAGGCAGTCAGCAACGGATTGCACTTGCAGCCCGCCAAAACCAAGCGTAAAAAGCCCCAACCACCACCCGTCGTGAGGGAGACCGCAGTGCGCCGACAACAGCCCTCGACGGGGCTGCCGCGCCAACTGGGCAACTATCAAATGCCGATGCTACCGATTCCTTCTCGGAGTCGGACTCCGGCGCCTCAGATTCCCCCTAGCAAGTTTGAGCGGATTGTTCAGGATGCTGCTTGGGGTGGTGTTTGGGGTACTTTGTGTTTGGCGGCGGTGGCGGGGATTTTTTCGGCGATCGCGGAGGGCGGCGGCGCGATTTTGGGGGCAATTTTTGTCGGTTCGATTTGGGGCAGTTTTTTTGGGATGATGTGGGGCATTTTTACTTTGTCGCCGAACCAGATTTGGCGGAAGTGGGGGGGAGTTTTGCTGGGGACTCTCTGGGGGGCTTTCTTTTTGGCTGCGATCAGCGGTGTGGTGTTTGGGGCGATTAGTGATAATCGGGCGATCGGGCAAGGGATTTTGTCGGGCGCGGGGATTGGTACTGTCTGGGGCTGTATTTGGGCGGCTTTTTCGCCTCCTCTGGCACTGCCGGTGGGGAGGGTGTGGGGCCGGCGGGGAGCATTTTTGGGGGCGGTTTGGGGAGCGTTTTTAGGAACTTTGGCTGGTGTTTTGCTGGGGGCTGGGTTGGTGGTTTGGCAGCAATATAACGGGCAGATGCGGCCGACGATCGAGTTTGGGGGTTTGTTGCTGGGTGTGGCAATTGTGGCGGCGGGTGTGGGTGCGATTGGAGGTTTAGTTTCTGGGAGTTTGTTGGGTGTTTGCGGGTTTGCGCCGAAGCTGCCGGTGTCGTTTCAGCCTTCGGGAATTCGGGGTGCGGCTTTGGGTGCGATTTGGGGGAGTTTTTTGGCGACTTTTGCAGGTGCGGTGTTGGGGGCGGGGGTTTGTGCGATATTTCCGACTCTGGGCGGTGGGGTGTCGGTGCAGTTGGCCCCTGTCGTAGGTGCGATCGTGGGGGCTGGTTTGGGGGCGATTTGGGGGGTAATTTCGGGTGCTGTTTGGGGCGCGTTGGGCAAGTGGTGATTTGGTTGATGTGTGTTTTTGGCTGGAAAATCCGTGAATGGGTAGGTGTTAAAATTGAGGTGTTAAATTTTGGGGCTACAATGTGTGTGGTGCAAGAGTTTGAGGCTCTCTGTCTCAAGAAACGATTCACGGAAAATCTGAAAGTATTATGGGATAAGGGTTTGGAGTGAATATGAAAAATTGGATATTGACAAGTCGAAGGCTGAAATGGTACTTTTGTTTTAGATTCACGGAACTGAACCTTGAAAACCAAATACCGCAAGGCTTCTGGAACGGGCGGCCGCAAAAACCCTAAATCCCTATCAGGGATTGAAACATTTTTCTGGGCGGCGAGGTAAAGGCTGCCCCGCGATCGGCCGCAAAAACCCTAAATCCCTATCAGGGATTGAAACATTGGATAATTTTATCAAATCTACTCATCCCAGTGTGCCGCAAAAACCCTAAATCCCTATCAGGGATTGAAACCTTTTGCCCAAGATTTTTACAGGGAATTTGAATGGCCGCAAAAACCCTAAATCCCTATCAGGGATTGAAACATGAATTCTGCGAACCTTGCAGCGAGGTATTTGCCAAAGCCGCAAAAACCCTAAATCCCTATCAGGGATTGAAACGAACTTTTGACTCCGATCGCAAATCTAACTGCAACTAGCCGCAAAAACCCTAAATCCCTATCAGGGATTGAAACTTTTCATCAGGATTCACGTAAAACCTGCTGATTGCCGCAAAAACCCTAAATCCCTATCAGGGATTGAAACTTCCATAATTACCTCGCTTTGATGTGCTTTATCCATGCCGCAAAAACCCTAAATCCCTATCAGGGATTGAAACTTGGATTTTTTCCATATACTCTAGAAATGGCGCCGCAAAAACCCTAAATCCCTATCAGGGATTGAAACTTTACTAAACCAGCAGAAATACGTAAATGCTTCTAACGCCGCAAAAACCCTAAATCCCTATCAGGGATTGAAACTTTTCACTTGCAATCGCAACTGAAAACTGTTCCAAAGCCGCAAAAACCCTAAATCCCTATCAGGGATTGAAACAAATCTAGAATTTTATTTACCATCGTGATGCTTGTCGCCGCAAAAACCCTAAATCCCTATCAGGGATTGAAACAATCAAAATTCAGCCCAGGCAGGCTATTCAAAAGCCGCGCCGCAAAAACCCTAAATCCCTATCAGGGATTGAAACATTTCTGAATTCTGGATACCCATCCAAGCCAATCTATGCCGCAAAAACCCTAAATCCCTATCAGGGATTGAAACGGGTGTGAGATCTGTCAATTTCCACCACCGCATTCAGAGCCGCAAAAACCCTAAATCCCTATCAGGGATTGAAACAAATTTAGTGGGTGAGAAACTAAACGAATTGCCCTCCAGCCGCAAAAACCCTAAATCCCTATCAGGGATTGAAACCCGTCGTGCCAATGAAGGACTTCTCGATTGCATACGCGGCGCCGCAAAAACCCTAAATCCCTATCAGGGATTGAAACCCGGTTTGGCATCGGAATTGGAGATTCCAGAAGTGGAGGCAGGCCGCAAAAACCCTAAATCCCTATCAGGGATTGAAACTTCGATACGGCAGAGGAAATCGGCAAGTCGCAACAGCGGGGAGCCGCAAAAACCCTAAATCCCTATCAGGGATTGAAACTATTAATTCCAGGCGCCAAAGGAGATATAAAGATTCACAGCCGCAAAAACCCTAAATCCCTATCAGGGATTGAAACATAAGTCATTTTCCACCTCACCAGCACCGGTTACGCGCCGCAAAAACCCTAAATCCCTATCAGGGATTGAAACTGGAGCAAGAGGTGGAATTGCGATCGATCCTGCTGCCGCAAAAACCCTAAATCCCTATCAGGGATTGAAACAATCCGACATCGATCGAATGGGCGCAAAAATTAAAGCAATTTTCGCCGCAAAAACCCTAAATCCCTATCAGGGATTGAAACCCGAATTTCCTCTGCAACATCCCATCGACCCAGCGCCGCAAAAACCCTAAATCCCTATCAGGGATTGAAACTAGAAGCGGATGCAGCGGCGTTATTGCTATCACTAATAGCCGCAAAAACCCTAAATCCCTATCAGGGATTGAAACTTTGAGTAGTAACTTCTCTGATAGTGACTTGACTAATGCCGCAAAAACCCTAAATCCCTATCAGGGATTGAAACACCGGGGTGCAAATTAGATACAGCTTTGATTTTGCAAGCCGCAAAAACCCTAAATCCCTATCAGGGATTGAAACACACAAAAATGCAGGTAAGCAACGGTTTTGTATTGCCGCAAAAACCCTAAATCCCTATCAGGGATTGAAACAGCCTGGGATTCTGAAGTATCCCAGGCGATCGCGCCGCAAAAACCCTAAATCCCTATCAGGGATTGAAACCTTGGTGGCCACATTGTTGGCATTCCGTCCCATACGGCTCAGGCCGCAAAAACCCTAAATCCCTATCAGGGATTGAAACTCCGCACGCACACCGGATTTGATTTTGGAAGCGCGCCGCAAAAACCCTAAATCCCTATCAGGGATTGAAACTGAGTTCGATTCGCTTGTCTGGGGTCGCTGATCGGCGCCGCAAAAACCCTAAATCCCTATCAGGGATTGAAACCCTGATAGGTAGAGGGTTAGTAATTGACGAGTTTCTTGCCGCAAAAACCCTAAATCCCTATCAGGGATTGAAACACGTACTCGGGGGAACAGCCGCATTGAACCGACCGAAGCGAGCCGCAAAAACCCTAAATCCCTATCAGGGATTGAAACACTCTATTTTTCTTGTCCAGTCCCCGGAAAGAGCCGCAAAAACCCTAAATCCCTATCAGGGATTGAAACCACCTTGCTAATCGAGGTAATTGGATGGCAATCGGGGCCGCAAAAACCCTAAATCCCTATCAGGGATTGAAACCCATCAAGGGCGAAGAAAATAACTGATTTGTCAGACAAGCCGCAAAAACCCTAAATCCCTATCAGGGATTGAAACGGAGGTACTGAATCGAGATAGCAGGCTACTCGAATCACGCCGCAAAAACCCTAAATCCCTATCAGGGATTGAAACATTTAATATTTTTTCGATTTCAGCGTCTGACAATGGCGCCGCAAAAACCCTAAATCCCTATCAGGGATTGAAACAATATCCTTAGCTGGCTAGCATTAAGCGAGACGGAGTTGACTCCCCCGCGCCGCAAAAACCCTAAATCCCTATCAGGGATTGAAACAATTGGTACCATCCCGCAAAGAAGCTTATGCGCTGCCGCAAAAACCCTAAATCCCTATCAGGGATTGAAACCCCGGCTAATTCGGCCAGTGCCGACGGGGAAAGGGCTGCCGCAAAAACCCTAAATCCCTATCAGGGATTGAAACGGTCGTTGTGCGAACAAGAAGAAAAGTATTCGAGCCGCAAAAACCCTAAATCCCTATCAGGGATTGAAACAAATTATTTTTAATATTTAAGGCAAATTTCCGCAAAGCCGCAAAAACCCTAAATCCCTATCAGGGATTGAAACGTAGCGATTCGACGACTATCGAAGAGTCGAACCAGGGAGGCCGCAAAAACCCTAAATCCCTATCAGGGATTGAAACGTAACCAGTCAGCACAATGATGTGACCAAATTGCGCCGCAAAAACCCTAAATCCCTATCAGGGATTGAAACGATAAGAATAGGAATCACTATCAACTCTTTGACTTGCCGCAAAAACCCTAAATCCCTATCAGGGATTGAAACATATCAGAAATCTTCGCTAGTTGTTCAGATGTATACTCGAAAGCCGCAAAAACCCTAAATCCCTATCAGGGATTGAAACCAATGATCCGGATTTATAATTGATTTTATTTTCGCCGCAAAAACCCTAAATCCCTATCAGGGATTGAAACTTCGACTTCTCGAAGCAAAAGCAATTCCTTTGAGCCGCAAAAACCCTAAATCCCTATCAGGGATTGAAACGAGACGGATAGCGCTTGAACTCAACGGTGTTGTGCCGCAAAAACCCTAAATCCCTATCAGGGATTGAAACCTGGGCTTCTTCTATGTTCAAACGGCCTTGGGCGCCGCAAAAACCCTAAATCCCTATCAGGGATTGAAACGTGCAGGGACAGTTGAAAGCAGGCGAACACTTGGCCGCAAAAACCCTAAATCCCTATCAGGGATTGAAACAAAATCTTAGCGACGAAGATACAGGATTTTAAGCGCCGCAAAAACCCTAAATCCCTATCAGGGATTGAAACAATAAATTCTTGTGCTGTCGCAACCATGCCACCGCCGCAAAAACCCTAAATCCCTATCAGGGATTGAAACTCGCCAAAAGATTCGACTGAACTTGAGTTTGCCAAAGCCGCAAAAACCCTAAATCCCTATCAGGGATTGAAACATCCGGGCTCTCCTGACTTTATGGTGTATAATGTAACAAACAATACATTTACTGTCATGGACTTTTATTTAGACTATATATTAGACTTGCCTGGAGTCAAGAT
>NZ_JAEQCF010000182.1:0-2426 GCF_020738625.1 Microcoleus sp. PH2017_09_SFU_O_A | reverse complement strand
AATAACCATTGCCGTAACGTTTCCCAGGTCATGCTCAACAATATCGAATATGCGCGAAGCAGAATCAGTCAAGGATAAATCAACCTCGATCGCTGTGGAGCGCACACCGAATTGCTCAAGTTTGTGGCAAAGTGACTGAACCTCTTTCGGATCGCTGCCCCAAGGCATTGACGCATCGTATGGCTGCCAATAGGTCAGAGCGACATCCCAGCCTGATTTTGCTAATTCTTTGGCAATTGATGATCCGATGCCAATAGTCCGACTTGCACCAGTTATAAGAACTATTGGTCGCTGGGTCATACATTTCTCCACAAGTAAGAATGATAAGTCGATCGCACACCCTCGGCGATCGGCAAAATCGAGACACTCATTATAACTTCATCACGCTCGAATCACTGTAATTAACCGACCCATCGGGCTAGTCTGAATTTCAGTTTTCAGCCGTTCTTCTAATTCCAGTGCATTCTCACGGCGATCGAATATCACCAACCACCCTTCATCTTGTCCCAATCGAGCCAAATATCCATCCAACTGTTCCAACCCTTTACTCAGCGGATCGACTTTCCGAGTCCGCCAAACCTTCAGTTCAATTCCTAATGTTACCTCACCATAACGCAAACATAAATCCATGCGATCGCGCCCGATCGCATATTCTCTCTCCAACGTTCCGCCACCATTAATCACCCGATGCAGAAACGCCATCAGCACTAAATGCGGCGCAATTTCGGGGTAAGACGCACTTTTGAGTAACGGTTCGCCATGTTGCAACCAAAATTCTAAAAAAGTTTTCAGTAAAGCCTGAGTATCTAATTTACCTTCTGATGTCAACCAACTCGGTGCAATTTGGGGCAGAGAGGCCATTGGAGTTACCGTGAGCACGCGGGGCAAAACTTCGCGATAAATTGGATTGGCGATCGTCAATCCACCCTGAACGTCCATCTTACACAAACCCAAATCGATTAAAAACTGAATATCATCATTGGGGATATTGCCGAGTTCCAAACCCGCCAACATCGGCTCGATAATTGCTTTGACTCGGTTTTCTCTGAGTCGTTCAGCCAAGCTATCTAAATGCGTATCTTGTCGTTTTATCAGAATTTCTTTAGCTTCTAAAATATGTTCTGGTGTAATTTCTATAGATTCATCTGTTACTAATTCTTCGACGATTTCTTTGGCTAAAGCATTCACCAACCAAGGTTGTCCTTGTGTTAATTCAAAAGCTAAGGCTACGGCTTCTGGTGTAAAAACTTGTCCGGTATCTTGGGTATGTTGCCCGTAGAGTTCTGCGACTTCTGAGGCATTAAAATTTCTGAGCGTAATCGATCGCACTTTAATATTAAACGGACTGGATGTATTTAGGCGATCGCTACCACCCGCAGCCACTTTGTAATCGCGAACATCCCGCAAACCGATTAAGCCCACCGATTGCGGAAACGCACGAGGACGAGAGGGATAACCATTGCGTAATTGACGCAAAACCGATAGCAATACTTCATTTTGGAGCGAATCAATTTCATCGATGAAGATTGCTAAAGGGCGAGGTGAAGTTTGTGCCCATTGCCGCAAGGTTTCTTCAATTCCTTGTCCCACCTCCATTTCTTGTTTTGGTGGTGGCTGGAGCTCCGGTGGCAAATAGACTCGCGCCTCACTTCGCCAAGAACTTAAAATCGCCGCTTGGGCTTGTTGTGGATTGTCATTAAAGGGCGAACCTAACTCTACTGAAACCACGATCGCAGTGTATTGTCCGCTGTCAGTGAGTTGCTTGGCCAAAGCCAGCATTGCCGTGGTTTTACCAATTTGTCGGGGTGCGTGGATGACAAAATAGCTTTGCTGAGCAATCAGTCGCTCTAAATTCGGGAGGCGTCGGGTTGCCGGCAACATATAGTGAATGTTATCGCGGCAAGGGCCAGCGGTATTGAACCAACGTGGCATAGGTCAACTGGGGCGAATGGGGCTGCTCTCAGTTTACTTTACTGCTGTTGGAATGGGGTTCTATTGTTGTTAAGTGGGGTTTGTACCGACTCATCGGGTGGAAATGAGAATCTTAGGCGGAATTATTAATTATCGATCGAGCTTCCGAATCATCTCCAAGGTCAGGCAGCGTTTACGAAATAACGACCCCATTTTAGCTTGGGGAATTGTCTTAAGCAGCCTAAGAAACCTCACGTTCTCAAGGTTACTGAAGACCACCATTACTGTAAAGCAGTTGCCTGTTGATCCATCCCCCTTCTTTGGAACACAGAAATCTGACTAGATTAGCGCAATCCTGTGGCATACCGACACGATCCAACAGAGTGATGGATTCCACATCAGTTTTGAGTGCTTCAGACATCCAGCCAGTATCAGTCGCACCTGGATTTATTACGTTCGCAGTGATGCCCAGCGACCTAAATTCCTGTGCCGAAGCGAGTACGATCCGATCCATA
>NZ_JAEQCF010000102.1:0-22868 GCF_020738625.1 Microcoleus sp. PH2017_09_SFU_O_A | reverse complement strand
CCCAAAATCCCTTTCTTGCCGTAAAAGAGCTGATGGATGGGTGAAAAAATCAACAATTCTACTCCTTGGGACACAGGGAGTCTGCCGGAAAAGATAAGTAATTATCTTGCTAGTTAGGACCACCTTCGGGTGAGTGAAACCTACGGAGGGAGGATAAGACCAGCTTAGAGATTGCTCGCGTCGAGGCTCTCCCGTTGAAAGAGGAAGCCCGCACTCTATTTGTTTACAATAATGAGTGTCGGGTATGTCACGTATCTATGATAACATTCAAATATCTACTGTTGGGACTGACTTACTTAGGTTTCGGCTGGGGATATTTGCCCTGGCTGCGGATGAACCGGGCGGCGATCGCAATTGTTGGGTCAGATGAGTGCCGTAGCTTTGGGGAGTAGGAGACCTCAAAACTGCTTGGCAGGCGATCGACACCTATCTGTAAACGATATCGCGCGAGGGATTCCCGCGCCCGTTAGCTAAAAGGCGATCGGCAATAGACAAGATTGCACTCATTTGCAAATTATCTTGAAAAATCATCTGCGTTTACCTGTGTTTATCTGCTTGACATCTGCGGTTCCTGTATAATTGAATGATTGATGCAAGAGGTCTAATATCTTAGGTTTTGAGATTATTCCTTCTTCCCTTCCCTCTCTTCCTTCGCGACAAGAGCGCTATCGTGGTTCGTTACAACAGCAAAACTAGCAATTTTCCAAGGTTCTATCTTAAAACTTTCCGATAGAGGCAACCTTTCAGACAAAATTGCAGACCTTTCTAGCAAATCGACAGACTCTAAAATCTCCAATCCCAAATCGCCATCCAATGCTAACACAGCCTGTTTGCCCTCGGATTCGCAACACCGAAAAATCCAGACATTCGCATCATCTTCCGACTGTTTGAAAGCCATCAACACTAAATTTTCGGCGGACAAATCCAAGAACTTGCCAACGGGTGGCAGAGTCCGATCGCGATTTTCCGGCAACTGCGACAACACCTTTACTAACAGCGGCATATTCAACTCGCAGCCGCGCCGAACAGTGCCAGCATCTTGCCAATTTCCAGCGTGGGGATAGACGGCACAAGTAAATTGGGAAACTCCAACATCTGCTGCTTCATCCGGCCAAGTGGAACTTCTGAGCAAAGTCAGCCGAATTTGATTTGGTTGAATGTCGCAACCGTATTTACAATCGTTGAGCAAACTGACTCCAAAACCGTCATTGCTGATATCAGTCCAACGGAAAATCGGTACTTCCCATTTGGCTTTTTCTGCCGGTGTCTGCGGCTTGGTCGTGCGTGCGATCGCGCCGCCGGGAATTTCGCAAGTTGCAAAATCTGCTGCGACATTTAACCCGAAGGCTGTTTTGACTAAAACGTGAGTTTCTTGCCAATCTACGACTGTCTTGATTTTCAGCAGTGGCGAACCTGTTTCTACTATATAATCTTGGCTAAACTCGGATTTACCAATTTGCATAACTACGCGCAAACTCTGCCGTACTTCTCCCCGGTCTACCCAAGAAATCTGTTTGAGTATCGGGGCGGGTAATGGATGTTTTTGGTAATTCGGATCGATGTTCCAAGCATCCCAATATTGACCGCTGTCTTGAAAGGCTTGCAGTTGATTGCCTCCGACTGCATTCAGGACTTCTCTATTGTTTGCTTTATCCCAAATGCTGGATAAATTACCAGTTTCTGCGTCTACTGTTGCCCGAATAAGCTCATTTTCTAAGACCGTTTCTGGGGCTGAAAAAAGCGTTTCTTGACAAGGCGTGTTTTTTTGTGCTATACCGTATGTAAGTTTTGATAAATCTGTCTTTTTTTCGGTGGCTGAGCTTGCAGGGGCATGATTTAGGGTTTGAGCGCCATGGCAAAGCCAAAAAACGCGGTAGCCGATCGCCGGAACACTCTGGGCCGAAAATAACAGTGTAGATTGGGATTGCGATGGGAGTCGATCGCCCTTAACAATCTGCGAAGTCAACCGCCCTCCCGATAAGTCGTAAATTTGCCAAGCTGCGTCGGGGGAATCGGGAAGAGTTACGGCGACAACTTCAGAGCGCGACCAATTGAGAGAATTGAAAACAAAAATCGGTTGAGCGTCCGACTGCGGAGGAGAAGGTAGAGAAATCTGAGCAGCGATCGCATCTAAGGATTGTAGCAGGATGTGGTGGCAAGAGCGATCGACCTCAGCAAAGGCTAGATTAGCATCAGTGTAGACCTGGGCGATCGCCGAACCGGGCAAAATATCGTGAAACTGGTTAAACAACACCTGTTTCCAAGCCGATTCTAACTCAACTTTCGGATAAACCGCACCAGTGCAGATTGTCGCGATCGAAGACAACAACTCCGCTTGATAGAGCAAATCTTCGCAGCGGCGATTTTGGCGTTTTTGGTCAGCGCGAGTCGTGTAACAACCCCGGTGGAATTCTAAGTAAAGTTCATCTTTCCAAATCGGGAGATTGGGAGAGGGGGAGAGGGGAAGAGAGGGGGAATTTTTTAGTTGAGATTTCTCTTGGTGAATTTCGGTTGGGAAATCAAGGTATTTAGGTTCTGATTCCGAAAATTTACCGGAAAAATCACCTACTAAGCCGGACAAATTCTCGGTTGTTTTCCTAAGTTGCAAATTTTCCTCGTTTTCTACCGAATTCGTTTCACTTTCGGATGAACTTGTCGAATTTTCGAGTAATTTTCCCGATGCGACACCTGATAAAGTTTCGACAACTTCAGGAATTGGCAAACTTGCGGGAGTTTTTAGATTGGAGTTGAGGCTTTCGGGTAAATTTGCGGAATTTTCGACTAATTTTGGAGGTGCGACATCCGATAAAGTTTTCACAACCGTCTCAGCTTGCAAACTTGCGGGAGTTTCCTGACTTGAAGTTCGACTTTCGGGTAAAGTTGCGGAATTTTCGAGTAAATTTGGAGGTGCGACATCCGACAAAGTTTCGACAACTTCAGGAATTGGCAAACTTGCGGGAGTTTTGAGATTGGAGTTGAGGCTTTCGGGTAAATTTGCGGAATTTTCCGATGCGACACCTGATAAAGTTTCGACAACTTCAGGAATTGGCAAACTTGCGGGAGTTTTGAGATTGGAGTTAAGGCTTTCGGGTAAATTTGCGGAATTTTCGACTAATTTTGGAGGTGCGACATCCGATAAAGTTTTCACAACCGTCTCAGCTTGCAAACTTGCGGAAGTTTCCTGACTTGAAGTTCGACTTCCGGGTAAAGTTGCGGAATTTTCGAGTAAATTTGGAGGTGCGACATCCGACAAAGTTTCGACGAATTCAGCAATTGGCAAACTTGTGGGAGTTTCCCGAGTTGAAGTTCGACTTTCGGATGAAGTTGTCGAATTTTCGAGCAAGTTTCCCGATGCGACATCCGACAAAGTTTCGACGACTTCAGCAATTGGTAAACTTGCGGGAGTTTCCTGAGTTGAAGTTCTACTTTCGGATGAAATTGTCGAATTTTCGAGCAAGTTTCCCGATGCGACATCCGACAAAGTTTCGACAACTTCAGAAATTGGTAAATTTTCCCGACTTGGCGACTGCGAAACATCAGATTGAGAATCAACATCTGCAACTTCCGGCAAAAACTGACTCTCAATCAAAGACAAATAATCAACAGCCTTCGCAAACTCCAACCTTGGGAAAAAAGGCGACAACTTCCAGCGTTTCGCCACCTCTAGCATATCGCGAGTCGGGCCGCCGCCGTGGTCGCCAACTCCAGGCAACCAAAGAGAATCTTGCAAACCAGTTTTAATTTGCCAATCAAAAGCATGAGTTGCCATTTTTACAGATTCTACACTTTCGCCGATCGCGCCAGACATCATGCTAAATATTTTAGTACCATCCAACCCTTCCCACCAAAAAGCACCGTGGGGAAATTCCGTCGAATCATTCCAGCGCAACTTCTGCGTCACAAAATAGTCAACTCCACCTTGCCGCAAAATCTGAGGTAATTGCCATCCAAAGCCAAAAGTATCCGGTAGCCAAGCCACCCGCATCAACTCCCCAAACTTTTCTTTGGCATAACGCTGTCCGTAAAACACTTGCCGCACCATTGACTCAGCCGAAATCAAGTTTAAATCCGGTTCAACCCACATCCCACCGACAACTTCCCAACGTCCGACGGCCACCTGTTTTTGAATTGCAGTAAATAAGTCAGGGCGGTGCTCTTCCATCCAAGCATAAAGCGCTGGAGTTGAATGACAGAAAATCAAATCGGGAAACTCAGATTGCAATTTCAATACCGACTCAAAAGTTCGTTCCGCCGCTTCCCAAGTTTCCGGGACAGGCCACAGCCAAGCTAAGTCTAAATGAGCGTGACCAACCAAATAGATTTTACCTATATATATAGATGTATGGCAAGTTTCAAGTGAGTCAGATCTGGATTGGGAATTTGTAATTTGTAATTGGGAATTTGTAATTGGTAATTGATGATTGGCTGGCGAGTGTATGACTTGATTGAGAAAAGCTATATCGCCAGTTTCACCTATATATATAGATGTGGAGTTCTGATTTTCTGAAACCTGAGAAAGTATCTGCCTACATCCTCCCTCTGCGCCCTCTGCGCCCTCTGCGGTTAAATCATCTAACTCTCCAGAAAAAGAAGGAATATCGGCAGTTTCACCTATATATATAGATGTGGAGTNNNNAGTTCTGATTTTCTGAAACCTGAGAAAGTTGCTCCTTACTTTCTCCCTCTGCGCCCTCTGCGCCCTCTGCGGTTAAATCATCTAACTCTCCAGAAAAAGCCCGCAGATATCCCAGTAAATTGTGTCGCAACACAGACAAAGATCGATCGAACTTGGCGCGATTCGGCAAAGCAGACCAATCAATCAAACCAACCGCCAAATCAATCTCAGATTGCAGCCTTTCTCCCTTGACGTACATTGGGCGACTTGCTAAAATTTTAATGGATAAATCTTGGGAATGTTTGTTTCCTAAATTTCGAGCGATCGCATTTTGCAAAATCTCTAATTCGTCCGCCACAAAACCCGGATCGAAACAAGTAGAGTCCGCAGCTTCGTACAAACAAATCGATCGCACTAAAGCACCGTTATCGTGTCCAGGACTTACCAACCGTAAAATAACTAAAAATTCATCTCCCGGATTCACCGCCACACTCAACAAAACTCGATCGGCACAATCGAATAAATCACCTTGTCCAACTAACTCACCGTTGACAAAAATAGTCGCATCTTCTGCCCACCAAGTCAAACTCAACAGCAAACGCAAACCCACCACAGGATAGCCGTGCAAATTGTCAGGAATGACAAATTGCTGTCCTAAATAAACAACTTGCTTCCCAGACGGCCAAGCAATATGTCCTTTTTCGTTAAGTTCCGCAACCTGCTTGTTAGAAATACCTACCGAACCGACAGTAGCCGAGTCAGCATCGCAGTACCTCCAACCAGACTGAACGTCCACTTGACTGAGGCGGCGCAACTTCTCTACAACTTCAGAAATATTATTGCTAGCAGGTGGCACAACGGCGCTCATATTTAGTTAAAATAGGACTTGCGTAGGAATCTGGGCTCAGTATCGAACCGCGAAGACGCAAAGGACGCGAAGAAATAAAGGTTTCAGAGGGTTTGAAACTGCGATTAATATCCAGTTTTGATTTTACTGCAAAATTCAGACATTCCGGCGCGAATCTAAAACCTGAATTCAATAATTAAACCTATGTCCGACGGTTACTACGGCCCATACCAAAGCCGACTATTAAATTTTATATCCAAACAGTCCCGCCAAGTTGCCGATAATTGCGATCGCACTTGGCGACAAATTAAACAAACCACTCTCAGCGCTACCCAAATTCTACTTTATCCAGCTTACCTGCTCGTCCAAAGTTCCCGAATGTTGAGCCGACAGTTGCGGGAATCCAGCCAAAAAGTAGATTTACCCGAACTTCAAGAATATACCGATGACGAAAATCCAGATTTTTCGGGAAATTGGTATCCGGGAGAAATTTCCGATGAAAGTTCGATCGACCAAATCTTGCAACTCGCTGAAAATTTGCTAAACTCGTCGCAAACCGCCACAACTTTAGTCAGTTTTCCGCTGTTAATCCAGACAAACCCAGCAACGGAGAAAGCCGATCGCGATTTGCATCCAGCCATCAATTTTATCAAACAAGCTGCCAAGCATCAAACAACTTCCGTCTTAGAACCTCCCCAGGCCAAAACTCAATTAGACAGCCAATCCCAAAAAGTTCAGGGAATCGCGACTTTCATCCCAGCCCGCACTTTAGTCTTAGTCGGAGATGACAATCGCATATTAGATATTTTGACGCCCGAACAGCAAGAACTGCTCGAAAGTCGCATAACTTGGGAAGTCGCCAACGAGGGGCCGGAACGGCGGGAAATTGCTCAAAAAGAATTAAAATTTAATCTCGGTTTAGAGTCTGCTGCGAAAAAATCTCGGTTGGCGCCGGTGCGTCGTTTTTGGGAATTGATGGTCTGGCTCCAGTCGAGTCCGGTTGCTGTGAAAAGAAATCAGTTTGGAGAATCAATCCTCGCAGTCAAAGGCGCGATCGACCGCAATCTCATCTTAGTCCAAAAATCCACCACGCCGATCGCTCCGGCCAACACCGCACAGCCGACGATTGCTCGATCAAATTCGATCGACCGCAATATCCCAAAATTAGAACCTAATTTTAACAGCAAGTTCGATCGCACCGGCAATCCGATCTCCTTTGTCACATTACTCGATCGCGCTGCCGTCAACCTCGAAGAATTTACCCTCCCCCCAGCAGCCCAAACCACCGCTGACAATCCAGAAGTAAAATTTGACACTTCCGCCACGGAAAACAATTCAGGTCTGTCAGCCCGCGAAATCCTCGAAAAATACGCGAAAAACATCGAAAAAATGATTTGGTCGTCCGTAGACCAACTGCTGGGAAAAGAAACGGCAGCTAGTGATAATACTGATAAATCAGTCGCAATTCAGTATTATTTAAAACAACGCCAGGAACAAGATCGAACGGAAAATAGCCCAGAGGTCGATCGACCTTGGTTGAATTGGCAAGACTTATTCGGAGAACCAGCACCGCAGCACTTAATAGTAGGAAGTGCCGAACCCGAGGCAAATGTTCAAAACCTCATATCACAAAATAGCCCAGAAGTCAAGCAGGAAATTGCAAAAACAGTAGAATTGTCAGAAAGTCGATCGACCGCAGTTTCAATATCGCCTTACCCCGAAGCAATTCACAGGATGCTCGCCCAGCTCAAACAGAGCTTGCTTACAAAAGTCCCACAAAGTCAACCCCAAACAGGCTCAAATTTAGCAGTCACTCCAGAAAATAAATCTGGACTCGCAGCAGAATCAACCCCAGAGCGCGCGCCGGAGACCCAAGTGCCAAAAAACACAAACCCGAACACCGCACAAAACAGCAAATCCCCAGCAGCAATCGCCCCCCCCACCAGCAGATATACCCCCGCCCCCAGCATCGCAGCACACCAAAATCAGAGTGCAGGTCTCCCGCCAGCAGACGAATACTTAGAAACAAAAGCAGAATCGATGGGTTACATTAAACACCCACTAGAACAAGTGCTCGAATGGCTCGATTTAGTCATGGTGCGCGTCGAAAAAATCATCGAGCAAATCTGGAATTGGGCAAAAACCAACTTGCCAACAATCCTCAAAAGCAAAGATAAAATTGACTAGAAAACGAGCCTCCCGTGTCCCCGGCTGTCTTACGTGGGGATTAGTCGGTCTGCGGTTTTAACCGCCAGTAAATATTGTATTTGGGGACTAAGCATGGTAATGTAATTGAGTGAGTAGGAATAACCGTCTGCGCGTTGAATCATCCTAGTGCGGAGAAATCCCGGCAACTCAGATATCCGGCTAGAACCGGAATACTTAGAAAGGGCAAATAATGGCAGGTTGAAGAGCGTACCTATCTGGCTTGTGATGGACTCTGAAAGCAAAAGAAAAACTAAAAGTAAGCCCAACTGCAACACCTCTGGTATTGGTAGTTGATTTAAAGGGTCTAGGGGGATATTTGCCTATCCCTTCCAAGTTCGGCTTGGAGAATCCCCCGGCTGAAGCCGTGGGGAGTGTCAATAATCTTTAGCTTATTGGAAAAATTTGGCGGAGCTAAGCGGAGGGCTAAAACCCCGTCCTTTGAGGACTGCTTTCTGCTATAGTCTCCAACAAGTCGGGATAGGGCATTGCCACGACTCTAAATGGATGTGGAGGGAGAGTAAGACTACTCAGGTAGCATCACCCTGGGAAGCGTCAAGAATCACCGCACTTTTAGGGCAGTGAATATGTCAAGATAAAAAAGTTGCCGCAACAGCAGCAAATCAGCTCAGTATTATTTCATCTTTGGAGACTCCCTAGCGTGCTAACCCTCAAAATCGTAGTTAATGTAGTTGTTCTATTTTTTGTTTCCCTGTTCATATTTGGGTTTTTGTCCAATGACCCAGCTCGGAACCCCAACCGCAGAGACATGGAATAAACCAGCTACCTCCCTCGCTGACTCGGGGGCACGTCACCGCAGCCCCCGCACCAGCCAGCAAATCCCCAAAAATTAGTCCAACAAAACTTGACCTCGCACCACTAGCGAGGTTATGTTGTGGCGAAAGAAACCAGTTGACAGTTGACAGTTGACAGTTGACAGTTGACAGTTGACAGTTGACAGTTGACCTAGAAGTCCGAGGATTGGAGCAATGAATAGTCTGATTTTAATTTCTCCCTACAAGGAAGGGTTCCGGCTTTAAACCAATTCTTTCTGGTAATCAACCAAGTTTCTGAGGATGAGTCCGTTAGCGACTCGGCACAACCGAAGATTTCCGGTTAACCTTGAAACGCTGCCTGTTAAATGCCAAAATTTGGACGATCGACTCTCCGCTATAAAAAAACCTCTAAAATCTAAAATCTAAAATCTAAAATCTAAAATCGGATGATTCACCTGTTGTAACTATGCCCTATCCGGTACCGCCGCCCGAACCCTCTGCCATCATCTACATCGCGAAGCCCAAAAAAGTCGCCCTCACTGTGGCGACAAATGATGGAGACACCCGCAGCAACTCCGCACAAATACCGGAAGCCAGCCCAGAAATCGTTCAGCCCGAACCAACATCCCCGCAACCAGAACCCTCAGCCGCACTCCTCGGTACCACCGAAGCCACCAGTCAGTCTCCTGAAATCGCCACTCCCCTAACCTCCGTGGAAAGTGGCGGCGCAGCGGCGGGATTTCAGCTTCCGGTTGTTCCAGCAGAAAAATCCGAAACTGCGGAAGCCCAGCAAGATACCTCGTTTACTTCTTACCAATTGGGTTCAGTAGAAAATGCCATTGCCGCTCGGAACCGTCAACGAACAGCAGGGGATCAGAGCAAAAAGGACAATAATGCTGTCCGACAGCCAGAAAACGGGTATCAGGCTAAAGGCGAGCAGTTAAAAGATAACTCCCCCGAACCTGCGGAGATTGTTGTTCCCGAACCGCCAGAAACGCCTCCTGCAAAACAGCAAGAGTTCGAGATTCCAACGACGCCAACGACGCCAACGACGCCCCCAGGGCCCAAGCCAGCCACTCCCCCAGCGCCGAAACCGCAGCCCAAACCTGCCGCGCCCGGAGTCCGTACCGCGCCTTCTCAGCGAACGGTGCCATTTCCGGTGAGTCCGGCTGATACGATCGAAATTAAGGCCGATAGTCAAGAATTTGACGACAAACAGCAAATTGTCACGGCGGTTGGTAGGGTTGTGGTGCGGTTCCGACAAACAGTGATTGATGCCGATCGCGCGATCGTCAACCTAGTCACCCGCCAAGTGATAGCATCCGGTAACGTCGCCTATACTCGCGGCCAACAAGTAGTCCGCGGCCGGCAGATGGAATTCAATCTCGGACTCAACTCCGGCGCAGTCGAACAAGCCAGCGGCGAAATATTCCTCCCCGCAGCGGGTAGCGAGTTAACCCCCACACTACCGACAGATATTAGTGCTGGAACCATTCTAGAACAGCCGCTGAGCGATCGGCTGACCAGCCAACAGCCCCTTCGCGGAGTCAAATCCCCCGGCGCTGCTACTATTACCATCGGCGGTGGTGGCGCTGGTGGCGCTGGTGGCGCTGGTGGCGCTGGCGGACGCTTAACCGCCCCCCAAATTACCGGCGCCGTCAACCGCGTCCGCTTTGAAGCAGATCGCCTCGAATTACTGCCAAATGGCGTCAGAGTAGCAACCAACATTCGGATTACTAATGACCCGTTTTCCCCGCCGGAACTCGAATACAGAGCCCGAAGAGCAACAATTACCAGGATTTCCCCCACGGCTGAGGAATTAGTCACAAATTCCCCCCGCTTGGTATTTGACAACCGCGTCAAAATACCCGTGTATCCCCGCAGGCAAGTTTTTGACAGCCAACAGAAAAACGGCCCCTGTTTGACTTTCGGCTACGACGGGGGCGACAGAGGCGGTTTGTTTGCCGAGTGCGGTTTTGAAATATTGCAAAACGGGCCCGTGCGCCTGACTCTGACACCCCAAATTTACCTCCAGCGAATCGTGGAAAAGAACGGTGGAAATCCCTTTTCCCCCGACAGCTACGGGCTGAGAGCAAAGTTGGGCGCGACTCTGGGCCCGCGTACCAGCCTGGAAGGATCGGCGTTATTTCTGAATTTTGATAATTTCCCGAATTTAGCTGAAAATGCTTTTCGGGGCAATTTGCGGCTGCGACAGTCGATCGGCAATCACAATCTAGCCGCAGAATATAGTTATCGCGATCGACTGTTTAACGGTTCTCTAGGCTTTCAAACCGTCAACAGCAGTCTCGGGGCCGTCCTCACTTCCCCACAGATGCAAATCGGCAATACAGGCATCAATTTCAGCTACCAAGCTGGATATCAATTTATCAATGCTGACACCGATCGAGCAGATTTGCTCGAACCAGTGCGCGAAAACAACCGCATCGATTTGGGCCGAGGCCAAGTCAGCGTCGCCCTCAGCCGCGGCTTCAACCTGTGGCAAGGTCAACCGCTGCCCCGCACTCCCACCCAGGGTTTGAGGTACACCCGGACGCCGGTGGTTCCCTTCTTACAACTGGCTTTGGGAGTCCGAGGAGTAGGCTCTTATTACAGTAGTGGCGATCGACAAAATTCGATCGCCAGCAGCATCGGCATTCAAGGGCAGTTCGGCCATTTCTCCCGCCCTTTCCTCGACTACACTGGATTTAACGTGACTTACACTCAGGTAGCGCGGGACGGGGTATCGCCTTATTTGTTCGATCGGCTAGTAGATTTGAAAGTCCTGTCTTTTGGACTCGTGCAGCAAGTTTACGGAGGCTTTCGAGTCGGATTTCAAAGTGCTATTAATCTAGACAGCAGGGAAACAATCAGTACGAACTACACTTTAGAATACAGCCGTCGCAGCTACGCAATTATTTTGCGTTTTAATCCTGAGCGTCAAGTCGGCAGCCTGACGTTTAGAATTAGTGACTTCAACTGGAACGGCACACCCCAACCATTTTCCGGGGACGTGCGAACAGTAGAAGGAGGCGTGCGTTTATCCGATTAATTCAATTGGGTAATTGGTAATTAGTAATGGGTAATTGGTAATTGGTAATTGGGTTATTGGTAATTGGTAATTGGTAATTGGTAATTGGTAATTGGTAATTGGTAATTGGTAATAATGAAGCCAAAAAAATCAACAATTCTCAATTCTCCAATTCTCAATTCTCCAATTCTCCCTTCCCAAGAAAGAAAAACTAACGTTCGCGTTGCCTCGTAGGCGACACCACTCCTAACAACTAACAACTGACAACTGACAACTGACAACTGACAACTAACAACTGACAACTGACAACTAACAACTAACAACTGACAACTAACAACTGACAACTAACAACTGACAACTGACAACTGACAACTGACAACTAACAACTGACAACTGACAAATTACCAATTCCCATGACAGATGGACGTACAATATCTGCACAAGCAGCGGCTCTGCTGGTTCACTACGGTTTTGACCTAGGTGGCAAAAAAGCAGAGAAATTGGCTGGTGAATGGTTGACCAAGTATCCCGGCTATTGGTTGCGTTTAGCAGTGGTTGAAGCGCTTTATCAAGGGCGCTACAAAGCTGTTTCTGTCGGACAGCTATTGAGTATGTGGCACCGGATAGGCCAACCACTCTATCATTTTAATCGCGAGTTTGAACGCTTAGTTTGCAACAATTTTCCTCAAGATTTAACCTTTGAAAGTTATGCTCAACCGTCGCAGGAAGAGATACTTTTATCCCACCCGGAATCCGAATTCGGTGTCGCCGAAATAGATACGAGCAAGCAGTCAGAAGCAGAACTCGATCGCGCGTCAGATGCAGAAGTCCCGAATACAGAAGCCCCGGAAACAGAAAAACTCGCCACTGCTGGCGATCGCACTCAAGAAAATACAGAAGTTGTAGTATATGAAGATGTGGATGTTACGGCTCTGGCCGATGGAGCCGAACCCGATCGCCAATTAACAGACAAACCTGTCGCAAAATCATTCCCAGTTGCCAAACATACTGATTTTCACACTAAGTTAAAAGCCGTTGCCCGAGAAGGCCGCAGAAAGAAAGGAGAAAGCATCAAAAAGAAATAAGGTGTCAGTCGATTTTCTATGTTTAGATTTACTTCACAGATTCATCTGGGAGCTTGAAAAGGAGTCTAAAATTTTGGGATAATTACTCAGGATAGTCGGGGCTTGTATTCATTTTGGGAAATTAGATATAGAGGTTCTCCCTGCAAGTGAGGTACTCACCAATTACCAGAAAGAATTGGTTGAAAGCCGGAACCCTTATAGGGAGAAATAAAAATCAGACTATTCATTACTCCAATCCTCGGACTTCCTTTGTCAACTGTCAACTGTCAACTGTCAACTGTCAACTGTCAACTGTCAACTGTCAACGGTCAACTGTCAACTGTCAACTGTCAACTGTCAACTGTCAACGGTCAACTGTCAACTGTCAACTTTTCGGACTTCCACCCATCCGAATTTCCGAACAAAAAGATGCTTGTTCCGTACCGTCAGCTTGCTTAACAACGCTAGTCCGCAAGCGCAGATTGGGGATGAGATACCACAGCCTTTCTTCTGCATGGACAGTATCTGATTCTGTAATCAATGTCAGCACATCGTCGCCGCCCATCACGTAGCGGGTGTTTCCCTTGGCTTGCAATACTTTGCCTTCGCTGGGATTGTCGGGATTCGGGACGATCGCCAATATTGTAGAACCAACTTGTTTAGCTTGGTTGCGATCGGGAACACCGTCCCAAGAAATCCGAACGCCCCTGAGTCCAGTTGAGTCCGGGTTAGTCGAGTGCTGTTGGCAAAGTTTGACGACTGCTGCATCGTTAGCTGTCAGCATTTCTATTTTGAGGTCAGATTTACCTGCTTGCAATTCCCCAGAATTGAGATTGTGTACGGTGCGCTGGGAAAACCATTTGCCTGCACTTAACTCGAAAAACTCGATAACATCCATGAAATTTGTCTCTAAACTTAAATAGTTCTTGATTTGCGATCGCGACTTGCGCGCTATCGAGTCAGAAAACCGGTTTTTTCTTGAGTAACTAGCCGCCCAACCAATGATTTTAGCGAGAAACCCGGTTTAAGAGTGCAAGTCCTGTTTTCTATTTTAAAGGAACGGGGCGCACCTGCAAAGCTTTCCGGGAGGTTTGAGTCAAGCAGGTTGCAGGTGCGGTTGAGGCACGAAACCCAAGCAGGCGGGCATCTGTCGGGCAGATCCAGCCCGATCGACCTAAAATTAGAGCATTCGCTACCGTATTTCGCTAAACAAGTCTTGTTCGCACATCAAACAGGATGGCGATCGCTCAAAAATTTTAGCTTAACTCCGTCCCAAAACGGGTACAGGCTGCCAACTTAACTCTTGGCCCCAAATTTTAGATCAATGTTCAACTTTCCCGATTCACTGCGCTGCAAGTCAATTTTTTAATCGTAAACGCGCCCAAGCCTCCGTCCGTCTCAAACTTGTACAGCCACTTTTCCTGAGAGTAGCCGAAGGAAGTCGAAGTATCTAAAATCTAAAATCTAAAATCTAAAATCTAAAATCTAAAATCTAAAATCTAAAATCTAAAATCTATTGGTAGTGTGGAGCGATCGACAATCATTCCCCAAAACCCGTTATGTTAAGAAAAACAACGATATATGTCAGATAGTTGTCGATCGCTAGATTTTGGGCTTTGAGTTGAACGATCTTGGCGGCGGTTGATGGCAATCGCAGGCATTGAAAATTCTCAAACCAGACTCAGACAAAAAAACCAGCGATTCATCGAACGATCGCCAAACCGAGGGCAGCAGCCCGGTAGCAAATAGCCTTTAAATATGCCATGCTAAGTAAACGAGCAAAGTAAGCAAGAAAACTTTCTCGATCGGGTTTTGGGCAAGGTGCAGCTAGCGATCGCATACATTAAAAAAAGACATACACAAATTTATGAGCGAGTTTACACAAGGGCTGGATAAAATGCAGCCCGCAGAACAGACGCACTGTTTGGGAATCCTACCAAGTCAGCTAGCAGCGACTTCCGACTCAGAGAAATTATACAGCTTACTAACAGATTACAATTTTATTGAAGCCAAGCTGTCAGCAGCGGGAGCACAAGCGCTAATAGAAGATTACGATTTAGCAACAAGTCCCGATATTATCACCTCCGATGAAAAAGCCGACAAACTCAAATTAATCCAAGAAGCAATCAGGCTTTCTGCCCACATTTTAGCCAAAGATAAAACCCAACTAGCGACCCAACTAATTGCCCGGTTGATGCGCTTTGAAATTCCCGAAATTCAAGCACTGCTAGCCCAAGCACAACAACAGAAAATACCCTGGCTGCGGCCGCTAACCCCCAGCTTTACCCCCCCTGGCGGCAGATTGCTACGCACTCTCACCGGACATACAGATTGGGTACAAGCTGTAGCAATTACCCCCGACGGCAAGCGAGCAATTTCTGCATCCTCCGACCACACTCTCAAAGTTTGGGACTTAGAAACAGGAGAAGAACTTTCCACCCTCAAAGGTCATCTTACCTACGTCAATGCTGTAGCAGTAACCCCAGACGGAACAAAAGTAATTTCAGGTTCTTGGGACAATACTATTAAAATTTGGAATTTAGCTACTGGAACAGAAATATTAACATTTGCAGGCGATACTTTTGCAGTAGAAGCCGTAGCAGTAACTCCCGACGGCAAGCGAGTAATTTCTGGTTCATGGGACGGCAGCATAAAAGTTTGGGATTTGTCAACAGGGGCAGTGATTTTCAACCTCAAAGGTCACAGCAGTTTTGTCCAGTCCGTAGCAGTAACTCCAGACAGCAAGCGGTTGATTTCCGGGTCTGGCGACAACAGCATTAAAGTCTGGAACCTAGAAACAGGAAAAGAACTTTTTACCCTTACCGGTCACGCAGATTGGGTAAAAGCTGTAGCAGTAACTCCCGACGGCGAACACATAATTTCCGGCAGTTACGACGGCACAATCAAAGTTTGGAGTTTGAGTGCCAGAGAAAAACTTTTCACTTTAGGAATTCACAGCAGTTTCGTCCAAGCTGTGGCAGTCAGTCCCGACGGAAAACGGGTAATTTCGGCGGCCGGCGACAAAACGCTGAAAGTTTGGAATTTGGAAACAAAAGAAGAACTATTTACTTTTACCAATCACATCGCCCCGGTGAATGCTGTTGCTGTCACCCCCGACGGCAAGCGGATAGTTTCTGGTTCCTCTGACAAAACTCTCAAAGTTTGGCACTTAGAAACAGGCAAAGAAAATTTATCATCTGCGGGTCACGATGACTGGGTAAATGCTTTAGCAGTGACAGCCGACGGTAAAAAAGCAATTTCTGGTTCTGGAGACAACAGCATTAAAGTCTGGAATCTCGCAAATGGAGAGGAAATTTTTGCTATTCCCGGTCATAAAGATTGGGTAAAAGCAATCGCTGTTACCCCGGACAGCCAGAGAATAGTTTCAGGTTCAGGTGACAAAACAGTTAAAGTTTGGAATCTGGAAACTGGAGAAGAAATATTTAGTCTGACAGGTCATACAGATTGGGTAAATTCGGTTGCTGTTACCCCCGACGGCAGGCTGGCGATTTCTGGTTCGGGAGACAAAAGTATTAAAATTTGGAATTTGGAAACAGGAGAGGAAGTTTTTACATTTATCGGTCACACCGACGGGATAAAAGCTGTGGCAGTTACTCCCGATGGCAAGCGGATAATTTCGGCTTCCGGCGACACAAGTCTGAAAGTTTGGAGTTTGGGAAAAGAAAATAATATTTTGGCAAATTTATGGAATTTAGTCGTTAAAAATCAACTTTTTACTCTTAAAGGTCATGAGAGTTTTGTGAATGCTGTGGTAGTTACCACAGACGGTAAATGGGGAATTTCTGGGGGAAGGAAGAAACTGATTAAAGTTTGGGATTTGTCGAGTCAAAAGGAAATTTTTACTTTGACGGGTCATGCGGATGCGATTACAGCTTTGGCGACTGTGGGAAATAGAGTGATTTCAGTTTCGGATGATAATACTCTGAAAGTTTGGGATTTGTTGAGTCGAAAAATAGTTGCTACTTTCAGGGGAGATAGTGCTTTGAAAGCTTGCGCTATGGCACCAGATGGGGTGACAATTGTCGCGGCGGAAGCTTCGGGACAAGTGCATTTTTTGAAGTTGGAAGAGGGGAAGAGTCAGTTGAGAGTTGACAGTTGACAGTTGACAGTTGACATGGTTCCGATCGCACTTTTGCTCAATTTGAAAAGTGCGATCGACCTTTTCCCCAATCCAGTTTACAATTGTTCCGGGTCAATGCCGATCGATCGCAGTCTGTCTAACTTAATTCATCTGGGTTAATTCCCATTTCTCGCAGCCGTTCCGCCAAAAGTTGCGATCGCCGCCGTTCCTCTCCTAAAGCTGTTTCTGCAAGTTCTGCCCGCTGTTCGGCTTGTTCTGTCCGCTGTTCGGCTTGTTCTAGGCGTTGACAAATCTCAACGTAGGAGAAAAATCTAGTGCCATCAGGTCGATAAATTTGCAATTCATCGCCTGATAAATCGAACCGGATGGCTAACCTGGGACTCGCGTAGTTTTCCATAGATGCGATCGCATCCAAGCCGTCTTCTCCCCGCAACCAACCCCTGAGTTGATTGTTAGTAGGATTGTAAATGTAATATTCTTCAACTTGGTGGCGATCGTAAAATAGTAATTTCGTCTCCATTTCATCTTGCGTATTGCTAGGAGAGAGAATCTCAAACACAACTTGTGGTGCAATTCCTGACTCGTTCCACTGCTGATAAGAACTCCGTCTCCTTTTCGGTGTGCCGAAGACAACCATCACATCGGGGGCATTAACAATATTTGGTCTTCCCTGAACCGGATACCAAAATAAATCCCCCGCTACAAATACATTCTCGTCATTAGCATACATCCATTCTAGATTTTGCTCAATGACTAGAATCCAGCGAAACTGGTCGGTATTGTTTGCCATTGGTTTGCCGTCGCTTTCGGGGTAGATAATCTCTTCCTGAGTGGGGACTGGGATTTGACTTACCATAACAGTTGTGCGGGGTGAAATACTGTTGAATTTAATTTTAGCAGTTTACGAGGAGTCAGAAGCGCGATCCTCTGCGAGGGCTTCGCCAACGAGCTTTCTCAAAATAACCTATTTCCCTCTCTTCCTCTGCGCCCTCTGCGCCCTCTGCGGTAAAAAATCTTATTCTTGACACTCCTCGACCTGAAGGTGCGAGGATTCTTGAGGAATTTCTACCTCAATTTCCCTGTTTCCAGGGTTCCCAGACTCCTCACGTTTGCTCAATCGAGCGCGAGGATATCTTCTGGGCGTTTAGGCGCGAACGCCAGGTTTCGCGGAGTCCCCGCGTACCAAATTTAAAGCTCGATCGCGAATAGTTTTTGCTGCACCTATATCAGCGTGTTCGTGGTAGCCACATTCAGTGCAAATGAACTTTTCGCCATCTCTATTAGACTTGTCGATGTGACCGCAATTCCGACATTCTTGACTGGAGTATTTGGGATTAACCTTGATTACGATTTTTCCTTGCTTTGCAGCCAGATACTCAATCTTCAGTATTAACTCGCCCCAGCCTGCATCAGAAATAGAACGGTTTAAACCTCTCTTCCTTGATTGCCCATTTTTCAGAAATCTACCTGTTTTTTCGTCAACCTTTACTCGACATCGGCGCATCATGCCGGAAATATTCAAGTCCTCTAGAGCAATCGCGTCAACGTTACGTGACACTATTTTATTGGCAACCTTCCATTGGTAAGCTTGACGCTTATTGCTAATTCTTTGGTGGAAAAGCCCTAGTTTTTTAGCTGCTTTTTTGCGGTTATTACTCCCTTTTGCTTTTCGACTGACCAATAATTTCTTGATGGTACCCGCCACGTGATTTATCCGTGGAATCAATCCCAAATCGAAAATCTAAAATCCTCTCTTCCCCCGAATTTATCCGTGGGGTCAATCTAAAATCTAAAATCTAAAATCTAAAATCGACTGACTTGTCTCTGTCTAATTCTCAGTGTGCGTTTAGCTTTTTTGGTGGCTGAAAACTTGGGATTTTCAATTTGAGCTCCATCTGATAGATGGACTAATTTTGTAATTCCCATATCGCAACCAATTACCTTGACGACATCTTTGAGAGGTTTTGTCGTGTAATCGGGGACAGACTTGTCCTCAATGCGGACGGATACATACCAGCCATTCTGTCGCTTTCTTACCGCACAAGCTTTAATGGTAAAGCCACCAGGAATTGGGCGCGAGTTGTGGAAACGCATCCAACCTAACTTTGGCAAGTAAATTTTACTACCTTGTATTTTTACCCCCATCATAAATGTGAAGGAAGTGAAATTGCTGCGATTCTTGAATTTAGGAAAGCCGCGTCCGTCAAAAAAATTATTATAGGCAGTGTCTAACCGTTTGACGTTCTGTTGTAGAACTGTCGAATCTATCCCGGCAAACCAGGGTCTAGCTGCTTTCAGTTCGGGCAACGCTGTGATTTGAATGTGGCCTGGGTTGCGCCGAGGGTTTTTAACTTTCCCCTTTTTATCTGTTTTGCCTATTTTCCAAGGTTCCCCAGTGGCACCGTTTTTACTGACACAACTGGTCAACGGACAGGCTTCACTTTTTGTCCTAAGGTCGCAATAGTTGCCTTGAATGAACTGTTGGCTATACTGAGTGATCCTGTCATTAAGACACCTGTTGAAATGGCTTCGCAAAATATCCACCCAATTAGACATTTTTAAGTCTTGTGTTTGATTTGGACGCAACTTGTATACATAGTTTGTCAACAAGTTTAACTCCTCGTTTTTCTTGAGCTGTTATTAGTATATAGTGAAATACTTGCGTGTTTGTACTTTTTACATTTCTTTAGGAAAGAGGGTTTAAGGTTTATAGTTTTACTTACAAAGCCGTCCTATAAGGACGAGGTTTTAGACCCATTTCTCTGATAAAAAATCGCAGCGAAAAGCAGGGCGGACACCGCCCGCCCCAGCAAACTACTTCCGCTGCAACTGTACCCCACGAATAGAATAATCCAAAAGCTCGATCGGGTGCATCAAAGTAACAGCCTTCCCCTGCAACTCCAAATGCTTCTTAATTTGCAAAGAACAACCAGGATTAGAAGAAGCAATCAACTCAGCCCCAGTATTCAGCAAATTCTCCACCTTTTGTACTCCCAAATCATCCGCAATTTCCGGCTGAAGCATATTGTAAACCCCCGCACTCCCGCAACACAAAGCAGCATCCACAGGTTCTTTCAACTTCACCCCAGGGATTTGTTGCAACAACTGGCGCGGCTGCAAACTAATCTTTTGTCCGTGCAACAAATGACACGCATCCTGATAAACAATCGTCAAATCTCCCTCAGTCAAAGGATTGAGTTTCGCCGTAATTCCCGCAGTTGCCAAAAATTCTTGTATGTCCTTCACATTAGCAGCAAAATTCTCAGCTTTCTCCCGATAATCCGGGTCATCTGCTAAAATGTGACCGTATTCTTTCAAAGTGTGGCCGCACCCAGCAGCATTGATAATTACACAATCAACGCCCGTATTTTCAAAGCTGTCAATCATTTGTCTCGCCAAGGATTTTGCCTGTTCCGCTTGTCCTTGATGTTCCGGCAAAGCAGCACAGCATCCTTGACTTTTCGGAATCACAACCTCGCAGCCATTAGCCGTCAAAACTCGCACCGTAGCTTCATTAACTGGCGAGAACAACAACCTCTGCACGCAGCCTAAAATCACGCCGACGCGATAGCGTTTATCCCCTTGTGCGGGAATGACTTCGGGCAAATTATCCCGGAAAGAATCAACTGTTACCTCGGGCAAAATTGATTCCATCGCCGCCAAGCGGGGAAATACTTTTTTCAGCAAACCTGTTTGGCGAACAAGCTTTGGCAGTCCTAATTTTTGATAAATAAACAGCGGTACCAGCAAAGGCCGCAATCTGTGAGGATAAGGAAAGAGATTAAAAATTAGAGTGCGAATTACATTGTCAGAAAAAGTGCGTTTTTGATTTCGGGTAACTTGGTGGCGAGTTGCGGAAATTAATTTGTCGTATTGAACTCCCGACGGACAAGTTGTCACGCAGGCTAAACAGCCCAAACAAGTATCGAAATGCTGGGATGTTGCTTCGTTTAAAGGTGCGTCGCCTTCGTTGATTGCATCCATTAAATAAATGCGACCTCTGGGCGAATCCATTTCTTTGCCGAGTACGCGATAACTCGGACAAGTTGACAAGCAAAAACCGCAGTGGACGCAGGTATCGATCAATTTGGGATCTGGCGGATTGTTGGCGTCGAAACCTGGGATTTCAAGGGTTTGTAAGTGCGGATTTTGGGCGAGGAAATTGCTTTCTTTCGCGGGTTTGAAATCGTCGCTGGGAATTTGAGATGTTTCTGAAGTTTGCATATATGGCAGTGGACAGTTGACAGTTGACAGTTGACAGTTACTTAGTACGGGAATCAAATCATTTATGCTTGACGGATATCGTATCTATTCATGAAGTTATTTATGTCCGCACCCGATGTGGCGGTTGCTATATTACTTAATTCTTTTGGTTTTCCTTGAGAATTTTAGTTTTTTTTCTGGGATTCAAGAAGGACTGAAGTCCTCACTACGAACCTTAAATTCGTGGTTTGTAGTGAGGACTTTAGTCCTCTTCTTGGATTTAAGAAGGACTGAAGTCCTCACTACGAACCTTTTAAGATCAAACGATCGCAATTTAAAATATTCTCCGGGTCAAACTCTTGCTTGATGCGACGCATTAGATCGATCGCACTTCCAGTATAGCCCCAAACATCTAACCCTTGCTTGATGTGGGCTGGCGCAGCCAAAACCGTCATAAAACCGCCTTTAGCTTCGCACGCCCTGCGTACCTGCAACAGCGTTTCGGCTGTCGCAGTCTCAAACCGCAAAACTCCTAAACCGCTGCCCGCATGAATCAAAGCATCCTGTACCGGCAACTCGTTAATTGCCTTGACTGCTTCCGAGGGTCTGATGCCTATTTTGCAAATAATTGCTGAATTATTCCCAGAATTCCAGACTGTTTCTGGCAATCTTTGCCATAATTTATCCTCATCATTTTCGCCGCAGCTAGTGCCTTGCAATCCCAACTTTTCGCCAACTTCCAACAACCGGGCGGATTGTTGTTTAACGCTTTCGGCGATGCTTTGAAACCTCACTACCAATCCCGAACCTTTACCCAAACTCAGTTTTTCTACTAACTGTGGTGACAGCAAATCAACGGCTGTCGGTGTTAAAGCAGAAGATAATAAAATTTGAGCAGCTTCAGCTAAAGCATTAGTTTCTCCTGTCAGTATGACAGTTCCCGATGATTCCGGCAGCGGATAAACTCGGAATGTTACTTGACTGATGACGCCTAATGTGCCGTAGGAACCGGTCAACAGTTTCATTAAGTCGTAACCGGCGACATTTTTCACAACTCGACCTCCGGCTACAGCAATTTTACCGTCCGATCGCACAAACGTAATTCCCAACAACAAATCGCGCACGCCCCGGTAGCGGTGCCGCAGCGAACCAGTATCAGCAGTAGCGACAATCCCGCCCAAAGTTGCCTGTTGCGGATATGCTGGATCGATCGGCAAAAATTGACCTGCTTTACCTAAAATTTCCTGCAAATCGGCAAACTTCATGCCCGCCTCCGCAGTCACCGTTAAATCGCCCACAGCGTGTTCTACCAGCCGATTCAGGCGCGCCGTACTCACCACAACGATCCCCCCTGCATCAGGAGATCCCCCTAAATCCCCCTTAAAAAGGGGGACTTTGACAACATCTTGCTCCCCCCTTGTTAAGGGGGGCTGGGGGGGATCGGAGTCTAATTGGACTAAACCGCCCCAATCGAGTTTGCTGCCACTCCCTGTCGGCAAGAGTCCCCAGCGATTTCGCCCTGCACAAGCAATCACTGCGGCGAGTTCTTCCTGAGTATGGGGATAAACGGTACAGGCTATTGAAGTACCTGGGGCAACAGCTTTTTCTACCCGTTCTTGCCAAAAAGCCTCTATATCTTGCCGCAGACAAATGCCAGCAGTGCCGACAATACCCTCTAATTCTTGTGTGCTAACGTAATTTTCTGCCGAAATATTTTTCATGAAGGTTCTCAGACGCCCAGTAAACAAACAATCAAAACAGCCCCTCAAACCATTAAATATGAATACGAGCCGATATTCTAAACATAAACAAACAAATGTCTCAAAACCGACTTTCAGTAGGAATTACTGGTCTCAACGAAGTAATTGACGGCGGCCTGATTCCTCAGCGCTCTTATCTGGTACGCGGCAGCCCGGGTACTGGGAAGACTACCGCTCGTAAAAACCTGGACAAAGCTACCCAAAAGTAGTCAATGTTAGACATCTACGTTAGTAATTTTAGTCCACAGTCCTAAAACTACAGGAATAA
>NZ_JAEQCF010000101.1:0-23809 GCF_020738625.1 Microcoleus sp. PH2017_09_SFU_O_A | reverse complement strand
CTATGCTTTATAAACATCTTTCTTAACAAGAAATTTGACAAAAGTAACTACTTGTGTAGGAGCCATTGGGGATCTCGCTTCTGATTGAATGGCAATTATCCTGCAAAAAATGTTCATTGATGTCTGCCTCTTGCAATGAGTTTGCTCAAGGGATCTGGGGGTTTTTCTCGAACGCACATTTTGGACAAACAGCAATCTAATGTTTTTCTGCCATTGGCGGCGGTTTGCCAAAATTATCACTTACGTCATTAACACAATTTGTCATCACAGCTATTTTAACCCTGGGAAAATACCAATTCAAGTTGTTTTAAGTTGATTAAATAGCAGCCAACCCATCATAATATCATCCAATCTTCTCAATCCACGCCACAAGGTCTTAACTCCCGGAAAACCATCATGTTTTCTTCCCAAAAAACCTCCCAATTTAGCAATCCAACCAACCGCTTCCCCTAAAGTTGGCGGGTAAGAATGAGGATAACTTTTGTGATAAATTGTTGCATAAAGAGCCTGCCATTCTTGAGGTGATAACATGATTTCACAACTGGCATCATCCGCGAGCCGAGCTATATGAGTAATATAAAGTAAGCGCTTTCGCTACAATGGAATAAGTAGCTAGAGCCATTTCCAACCTTGATGCTGTTTCTAATTGTAGCTTCTCAATTCCACAACCACTTTTTAACACATAATGATAACGCTCAATCAGCCAACGATAACTATACCATCTCACATAAGTAGTCACATCCTCAATACAAGTAATAGGTAAATTTGTCACTAGCCACCACTCAATTGCTGACGACTCAGAAGGTGGTTCGGATTCTCTGACTAAAATAACTTGCAGTTGAATCGGACTTAATTTCTCTTGTTTAGGACGATTTTGAGGGGGTTGAATAGTTAAGGTTTTATACCTAATAGTTAAAGTCGCTATTCGTGATGGTCGAGTCGGGTTGCGCTTCAATTCCACAGTCATTGTGGCTTGCGGTTCGACCAATTCCATCTCTTCTTTAAGATGGTTCGATGAAGACTCTAAACATCTGTTTTGAGTAGCTCGAATCAAAAAATCTCCTCCCTCACGGTTCGCACAGGCAAACAAGTCATAAAAGTCGGCTTCTCAGTCAGCAATTGTGACTACTTGTTGTGAATCCGGGATGATAGATAACGTGTTTTTTAAAGCATCAAGCCATTTTTGACTCTCTTTTTCTTCAGTTGATTTTTGAGAACGTTGAGCAGCTTTGCCTAAATATTTTGGCGCTCTTGCCCAGACGGTCGATAATGCCTAATGGTAGCCCCTCTGTTGAAGATAATTTGATGATTTTTAATTCTTGAAACCGTCGCATCTACGTGTCCTTTCCTAAGCTGAGATGGTTTGATATATGGTGAATCCCAAAAATCGTAATTAGCCTTAGTTTCTGCCCATGTACCACTAGCTTTAGGTACAGTGGATGTTGGTTTATCACTTAAGTTAGAAACAATTTTCATGAATCTATTTGTTCTTCTTGCATCTCCCAATTGAGTCTTTTATAATTCTTCCCTTACCCATTGATTGATCATTTTAATCTCATTCCTGGGAGATCGCCCGATCGTTTAACATCACAGATGTTGATTTTTGTCAAATTTATTGTTAAGAAAGATGTTTATAAAGCATAGTTTTTTAAGGGGGGTTAGGGGGGGATCTGTCTTAAGTGAACAGTATTGGGTTATATAAGAAGATAGAGATGAATACAGGACGATGCAATCGGATTTGATATTATTTGTTAGTTGGCAGTTGTTAGTTCCCACCAATGCCCAATGCTCAATGCTCAATGCCCAATGCCCTGTTTGGCCAATGCCCTGTTTGGCCAATTCCCAATTCCCAATTACATCAAAATTGCGGAAGATTCCGGCTTGCTGGCGTGACAAATACGATTTTTGCCTTCGGTTTTGGCTTGATAAAGGGCGCTGTCAGCGCTGCGAATTAGGATGTCGGGAGATTGCTGGGCAGAAGGAATCGCTGTGGCAATTCCGCAACTGACGGTAACGTAGGAGCCGATCGACGATCGCGCGTGGGGCAGTTGCAAGCTGGCAATGCGATCGCAAATTTTCCGGGCGACAATGTTTGCCCCTTCGGCGCTGGTGTTGGGCAGCACTATGGCAAATTCTTCGCCGCCGTAGCGGGCAGGCAAATCCCCAGCCCGCTTGGTACAAGAGGCGATCGCCTTAGCAACTTGGCGCAAACAATCGTCGCCGCCGAGGTGTCCGTAAAAGTCGTTATAAAGTTTAAAAAAGTCGATGTCAAACATAATTAAAGACACTGGCAGTTCCTCTCTTGCCAATCTGCGCCACTCTAACATCAAAACGCGATCGAACTGGCGGCGGTTGGCAATGCCCGTCAGTCCGTCAGTAGTGGCCAGTTCCTGCAATTTTTGATTGGCTATTGCTAGCTGGCGGTAAAGTTGAGATTGTTCGATCGCGATCGCCACTTGATTCGCCAAGTGCTGTAAAAAATCTATTTCCCACTGCTGCCATTCCCTCGTCTCGCTGCAATTGTATGCTGTCAGCATTCCCCACAAATTATTGCGATTTTCTCTCTCTAAATCCGGCGCACTTTTTCCCTGCACGTGCGGTTTGCCAACAGCCGGCAGCGAGAGATAATTTTCGGCTGCATATTGATTTTTTTCTGCATCCCAAATACTACCTTCTAGTCTTTGGTTTGCCGTTTCCCAGTCGCCCGATTGCCAAATTGGCACGCTTAAAACTGCTGCAATTTCACAATCTGCCAGCAATTCTTTGCAACTCCCAGACAATGCGGCCGCGTTCACATCTGCTATTGCTTGTACCGACTGGGATTCGAGCAAGAAAAAGCATGAAACTGCCAAAGCAGCATTAATATTTTGGTTTTCAATATAACCGTCTGGTAAACCGTCACCTGCGACGATCGCACCTTTTTGCTCTTCCCCGTCAAATTGAGACGCCCAATCCTGACAGCGATAAATTAAAACCCGGTCTGTGTTGAGAAATTGGCGCACTTCTGCTACGGTACTTTGAAGAATGCTTGCCGCGTCTATTGACGATCGAATATGTTCGATCATTTGTCCCAACAGCCGCTCTCGGATCGCCTGCTGTCGCAATTGTTCTTCGACTTGCTGGCGTTCGATCGCGTAATGGATTGCTCGCACCAGCAGAGTTCTCTGAAATCTTCCCTTTACCAAACAATCTTGAGCGCCCGATCGCAATACCGACAGCGCCGTATTCTCATCATTGCTATCCGTCAGCACCACAACTGGCACTGTGGGCGATCGGGCTTTCAAAACGGCGAGATCCTCGCTTCCCCCCAAGCCGTCTGACACTGACAAGTCTAATAGTACGGCGTCAAACTTTTCTGCTTCCAGACACGCCAGTCCCCTCTCCAGAGATGTAACAGTTTGGAGGCGAAACACAGCCTCGCTGAATGACCCTAAAAGATCTTCGATCAGCGTTGCATCTGCGAGGTCATCCTCAACCAACAAAATTTTCAGACATTGGTTACGTGTTAACACAACTATAGCGTTTGGAGCGGGTTTAAGGAAACTTTCTTGTTTTGAGAGCGATACTGGCGATCGGCACTAAACAACAATAATATCTTCTAGCGGCGGGTTGAACCCGGATTTTTTCTAGCCGGCAGTGGAGCACTGCTCTCACCCACCCTCCCCATCAGCCTGTTTATTTGTACATACCTACTGATTTGCGTTTGCGATCGAGCCAATATGTCGGTCTATCAAATTCAGTTTACACTCAAACTATCGATCTAGCCATCAATTAAAGCTTACAGATCCGCAGGCGGGAGCGAAACGATTTCAAACCAATACTGGCATAAAGTCTTCATTACTTCCACCAATCCTTGAAAAGTGACTGGTTTAGATATGAAAGAATTCGCACCCAAGCGGTAGCAAAGCAAGATATCTCCGCTGCGGTGCGACGTTGTGAGAATCACCACCGGAATTTGTTGAAACTGGGGGTCAGATCTGATCGAAGTTAGTGCTTCTCGCCCGTCAAGCCTCGGCATATTCAGATCCAAAAGTATCAGGTCTGGTCGATGCCAATTGCTGCCACCAGCATATTGACGGCGACGGTACAAATAGTCTAGCACTTGTTCTCCATTTTCCACAAATTCGCTTCTGATTGGTAATCGAACTTCTCGCAGTGCTTCCTCCACCAAAAAGCGCGTGTCCTCGTCATCGTTTGCTATTAAAATAGTAAATTTTTTCTTTTCATTTTTCTTTGGATAATTCACGGCTTGGCCTCACGACTAATTGATTTTGTGAGGTAGCGGGACTTGAAGCGGTTTGCGATCGCCTGCAAAGCATCTGTTGCCACGACGATCTGGCAAATCTGGCCCATAACACTGAATTTGTGTTGCAGCAATTGGCGGTTTTGCATAATTCGCAAATGTTTGTCACTAATCTTTGTTTCACTTGGCAGTCTCTGGGAGAACCGGCAAACGGCAAAGACATCAGAAATGCTTGTCCGGAAATTCCTACTAAAACTACTGTATCCCAAAGCCAGGTGCTCTGGATACAGTTGAAACAAACTGACAAGTCTGGCGCACACCGCTGATTTTTAAGTTGTATAGGGAGCGAGCTAATATCTTTATACTGAATGATTTTTAGCTTGATGTCATCAGTGAATATGCTAAAATTTATGAGTATTTGTATAAAAAAATGATAAATATATTTAGAGTTTAAGCAAATGACTGCTCACCGATCCAAGCAGAATGCTGATTTCAATGTGTAACAGGAACAGAAAAATAAAAAGTCGAGCCTCGACCAGGTGATGATTCTACCCAAAGCCGGCCGCCATGCCGATCGACAATTCTCTGACAAATCGCTAAACCGATACCTGTTCCCGAATACTCTTTTTGGGTGTGCAAGCGCTGAAAAATCTGAAAAATTCGTGGATGGTGCTGTTCGGGAATGCCAATACCGTTGTCCTGCACCGCAAACACCCAGTTATCCCCCTGAAGCGAAGCGCCCACCTGTACCACCGGCGCCTCGCTGCTACGGTATTTAATGGCATTGCCAATTAAATTTTGAAACAGTTGCAACAGTTGAAAACAGTCACCTCTTACCATTGGCAAATCGCCCCTAGTTACAGTAGCTTGATGCTTGCGGATTGCCAACTGCAAATTAGCGCAAGCATCCTCAAAAACCTGATTGCAATTTATCAGCTCAAAAGGTTTTTGACTGCGACCGACTCGCGAATACTCCAGCAAGTCATCAATCAGCGCCTGCATCCGCACGCAAGAATTAACAATATTGCCGACAAATTTATTCCCCTGGGCATCAAGTTGGTTTTGATAACGCCGTTCTAATAGTTGAGCGTAGCCTGCAATCGTGCCCAAAGGTGCTTGCAAATCGTGAGAAGCCACGTAGGCAAACTGTTCTAATTCGGCATTAGAACGAGTCAGTTCTTCAGCATAACGGGTTTGAGTTTCTAAACTTGCTTGCAGCAATTCTTGTACCAGCTTGCGCTCGGAAACATCCTCGATCGCACAAATCAAATATTGCGCGGTTCCCTCAGCATCGCGCATTACCGAAACAGTAACATTCGCCCAGCACACTTCCCGATCTTTGCAGATCAAACGCTTTTCCCGAGAAAAAGTTTGAATTTCCCCGCATAACAGCAACCGCACGTATTCTCTGCCAGCTTCGATGTCATCAGGGTGAGTAATTGCCTGCCAATCAAGCTGCAACAATTCCGATTCTGCATAGCGGACAATTTGGCAAAAGCCGGGATTTACTCGCAAAAATTCACCTGAAAGTGTAGTTTTAGCGATGCCCACTGCTGCTTGCTCAAATATCGCGCGGAAACGTTCTTCACTTTCTCGCAGGGCAATTTCTCCTCGTTTGCGATCGGTGATATTGCGAAATGTTACTGCCAGACCGTCGTTTAATTTGACGGCGACAATGTGCAGCCAAGCACTTGTCTCTGAATTGTGTTCGTAATAAAATTCTTGGTCTAAAATTTCTCCGGTTTCTACGACAGAAACGTACAAATCAAATAACCCATTATTGCGAATTTCGGGAATTTCTGCCAACAAATGATTGCCAACTATCGCATTTAATGGCCGACCAGAAATATTGTTGGCAGCAGGGTTGACTAACAGCCACAGGAAATCTACAATCTTTCCCTGACTGTTGCGGACGGCAGAATAAGCCACCACACCGTCTAAGGAACTATTTAAGACGCTAGCAAGCAGCGACTGCGACTGTTGCAGTTCAGTGTTTTGCTCTTTTAGTTGCTGTTGCAGTTTTTGCAAGCAGACTTGCTTGTCGATGCGCGCTAAAACTTCTTCTACTTGAAATGGCTTGAGAATATAGTCGGCGCCGCCCACTCGAAAAGCTTGTAATTTATCATTAATCTCATCTAATACACTTAAAAAAATCACCGGAATTTGTTCAGTTTCCGGTGTAGCTTTCAGTCTCCGACAAACTTCATAACCGTTCATTTCCGGCATTCTGATGTCGAGCAAAATTAAATCGGGGCAATGGGCGATCGCAGCCTTCAACGCCAGTTTACCGCAAATAGCTCGACAAACTTGATACCCCTGGGCAGTTAGCAGCTCGGATAAGAACCGCAGATTGCTCGGTTGGTCGTCAACCACCAATACTTTAATTTCACTATGCTCCATTTATTTTAAAATAGATTGAGTTAAATCCATTATCCTATCGAGTCGGTAATCTGCCAGCAAATCTTTTAAAGCCTCAGCTAACGTTGGATGAGTTTCCGAAATGCGATCGACAATTTGAATCGCCAGCTCTTCATCAACATCATTAACTGCGTCGTAGAGTTCCTGCACCCAACTTCGAGGCATCTGGGCGAGCAGCGGCGAGAAAAATGAATCTGGTTTTTCGCTCACAAAATAACGCCGTAAAGCCCCGACAGGGAGCGCGGGCAATTCTTGATAGATATAGCGCACTCCCAAGTAAGAAGCGATCTTATCAAAGAGCATTTGCTCTTGAAAAGGTTTCCGCACAAAATCGTCGCAACCTGCGGCAAGAATTTCGCCTTTTTTTTCCTCAAAAGTGCTAGCAGTCAGAGCAATAATTACAGTTCGACGCTCAGATGGTTTCTCTTTAGCTCTAATTTGTCTGACGGCTTCAAAACCGTCCATTACAGGCATTCGCGTATCCAGCCAAATTAAATCAGGGTGCCAACTTTCCCAAAGTTCAAGAGCTTGGAAGCCGTTTTCCGCTTCTCGGACTTCAAAACCAATTGGTTGCAGCATTTTCACCAGCAGCAGCCGATTTTCTTGATTGTCGTCAACTGCTAAAATCCGATAAATCGGTTGATCTGGTTGTAGTGCGATCGCCCGCTGCGATGTCGCCACTGTTATTTCAGATGAAGTAGCGGGAAATACTCGGATATTAAATTTAAAAATGGTTCCCTCACCTAAAACACTTTCTACCTCAATATCTCCGCCCATGATCTCTACATATTTTTTAGTGATTGTCAAACCCAATCCCGTACCGTCAGCCGCTTGTTTGCCAGCTTCTGTTTGCACGAAAGCCTCAAATAACTTGTCAATTTCTGCTGTTGCTATGCCAACTCCCGTGTCTTCAACTTCAAACAAAATAAAATAGCAATCGTCCGAAGTAGAATTAGGATAAACCTCCGATTTTGCGGGCTGGTGGTTGGCTTGCACAGCGCGCAGCCAAATACTGCCGCAGTTTGGTGTAAATTTTAGGGCATTTCCCAGCAAATTAATTAAACATACGCGCAGCTTTT
Organism: Microcoleus sp. PH2017_09_SFU_O_A; assembly: GCF_020738625.1. NCBI lineage: Bacteria > Bacillati > Cyanobacteriota > Cyanophyceae > Oscillatoriales > Microcoleaceae > Microcoleus > Microcoleus sp. PH2017_09_SFU_O_A. Next base: position 16,069 of record NZ_JAEQCF010000101.1, on the reverse strand, counting down.
TTTCATCAGTTTTGATGTATTGGGGAACATTCGGCTGCACGGAAAATCTTAGTTGCAAATTTTTGGTTTCAGCTTTGATTTGAAACATCTCTTCGAGAGTGTCGAGGAGTTGATAAAGGTCAAAGCTGCGTTCATCTAAGCCAATGATCCCGGCTTCTATTTTGGACAAGTCTAAAACATCGTTAATTAGTTCCAGCAAATGTTGACCGCTGCGGTTGATAATTCGGAGATTTTCAATATTTTCGTGGCTGAGTAAAGAGTCGCGGCTCATGACTTGGGTAAAACCCAGGATGGCGTTCAGGGGAGTCCGCAATTCGTGGCTCATGTTGGCAACGAATTGACTTTTTGCTAGGGATGCAGCGGCTGCGGCTTCTTCGGCTTTTTTGCGTTCTATTATTTCTTGTTGCAGTTCGGTATTGCGATCGATCAATTGTTTTTTCAGTCTTTGGATGGTCAGTTGATGTTCGATTCTCGCTAAAACTTCTGCTACATGAAACGGTTTGGTTATAAAATCTACTCCTCCTACTTTAAAGGCGGTTACTTTGTCTAATACTTCATCTAAAGCGCTAATAAAAATAACTGGAATTTCTGATGTTTTCGGATCGAGCTTGAGCTGCGTGCAGACTTCATAGCCGTCCATTTCCGGCATTTTGATGTCGAGCAAAATCAAGTCTGGAGAACCTGAACGCGCTGCTCTGATTGCCATTTTGCCGTTAATTACGCCCCGGACTTTGTAGCCGCGATCCGACAGCGTTGCTGATAAAACTTGCAAATTTTCGGGAGTGTCGTCAACAATTAATATGTTGCCTTTATTATTTTCTGTTTTATTGGTGGTCATCGATGGTATTTTTTGTTAAATTGATAATTGCTGAAATTATGAAAACCGATTAAATCGTCATTATAGCACTCGCTCCAGCATCAACTACTTCTATATTTACAGAACTTACCTACAAAAAAACGATAAACCGGTTTTTTCAACCAAGATAGAGAGCCTTCAACAGTTGACAGTTGACCGCTTGACAGTTGACAGTTTGAGAGCGACCTCTACCTATAAAGAAGAGGATTGGAGTAATGAATAGTCTGATTTTAATTTCTCCCTCGAAGGCGGGCGGGCTTTCAACCAATTCTTTCTGGTAATACGATTTTAGATGGGGAATGAATGATTCCATCAGGGTTGGGAGTGCTGGCAAAGCAGTTGCTTTTTTTGTGTAACTGGTATAACGAGATATTTTCGTTATAAAACCCAGTTTCTTCGTCCACCTTTATACTGATTTAAATAATCATCAAAGATAGTTTAGCCGATCGCCCACGAGCAAGTTTAGCAATAGTCGATCGACCTCAACCATCAATAATCCTGAGCCCGCCCCTCTCCTCTCCCCTCTCCCTTCCCCCCTCTTCCTGATGACTGATGACTAATGACTGATGACTGATGACTAATGACTTCTTCCTTCTTCCCTCAAACATTTCTAAATTCCTCAATCAAATCAATAATCCGATCGCACCGGAAGTTATTCGCCAAATCGGCGATCGCGCTGCGGTAAGGAGCATCAACAGGAGGAATCGACAACAGCAGCCGAAAAATCTCCTCGTTATCAACCGAATCCGCCGCCTCGTACAACTCATCAACCCATTGGGGAGGCATAGCTTCAAAAAATGAAGAATTCAGCGCAACAGGCAAAGGAGCCGTCACAGTCGGCGCCGAAACGTCACCACCAGCCACAGCATCAGAACTTAGCGAAGCTTCTCGATCGTAAACATAGCGGACACCCAGATACTTAGCCATCTTTTCCAGAATGACTTGTTCCCGAAAAGGCTTCGCGACAAAATCATCGCACCCAGCAGACAAAATCACCGATCGCTCTTCATCAAAAGCACTCGCCGTCAGAGCAATAATCACCGTTGCTTGACCCTTCAAATGCGCTTTAATCTGTTTAGTAGCTTCGTAGCCATCCATCACCGGCATCCGCATATCCATCCAAATCAAATGAGGTTCCCAACTCGACCACATGGACAAAGCTTCAACGCCATTTTCAGCCTGCCGCACAGTAAAACCGAGACATGACAGCATTCTCACCAGCAACAAACGGCTTTCCAGGCGATCGTCCACAGCTAAAATGCGGTATTCCGGCTGTCCGGGTTCCAGGCCCACAACGCGACGAGTTGTTTGAGCCACCTGAATTTCCACTTCATTAGGGAGCGAAACTTTAACATCAAATCTAAAAATGCTGCCGTTACCGACGCTGCTTGTCACCGTCATTTCTCCTCCCATTAACTCAACGAACTGTTTGCTGATCGGCAAGCCTAAACCAGTTCCTTCATGAGCTTTTTTCCCGCTTTCTGTCTGAGCAAAAGGCTTAAACAAACTATCCATTTCTTGGGCAGAAATTCCCGCCCCCGTGTCTTCCACTTCAAAGAGCAAGCAGCAATTTGCGATCCTCTTCGAGGGCTGCGCTAACGGCGGAATTTCTTCGTTATTTCTATTTGACAACAGCTCATGTTTGATTCTCAAGTTGACACCACCTTCCGCCGTAAACTTGATCGCATTTCCCACCACATTAATTAATACTTGACGCAACTTACTTTCATCTGTTTCTACATATTGAGGGAGGTTGGGCGCAGCATCACAAATTAACTGCAACCCTTTTTTTTCGGCTTGCAGCTTCAGCATATCTTCAGTATTTTCTAGCATTCTGTGCAAGTCGAAGGTGCTGTTATTGAGTGTCACCAGCCCGACTTCGATTTTTGACATTTGCAGAATATTGTTGATCAGATCGAGCAAATGTTCCCCGCTGCGGCTAATAATTCCTAAATATTGCTGTTGGTCACTACCGAAGGCTGCGTCGCGCGCCAGCAGTTGAGTGAAACCGAGAATCGCGTTGAGGGGAGTTCGCAATTCGTGGCTCATATTCGATAAAAATTCACTTTTCGCCCTGTTCGCTCTGTCGGCTTCTTCTTTGGCTTTTTGCAGCGATATTTCTGCTTGTTTGCGCTCAGTAATATCGCTGGCAGTGCCTGTGGTGCCGGTAATATTTCCTGCTGCATCCAATCGCGCGATCGCCTTTGTATTGACATCTATCTGCCTGCCGTCTTTCCCTAATACTATACTTTCGTACTGAAACACAGCATCTCCCGTCAGCAAGTGCTGCTGAAGTTCTCGATTCCGGTCTATTTGTGCTGGCGCTAAGAAATCGCTAAAAGAATAGCCGAGCATTTCTTCCGGATCGTAACCGTAGATTTGTTTGACAGCTTGGTTGACAAAAGTCAGGTGTCCTTGGGCATCGCAAGACCAGATAATATCTTGAGAAGTTTCAACTAAATGACGGTATTTTTCTTCACTTTCTGCTAATGCTATTTCCGCCAGCTTGCGGGGAGTAATATCCATCAAAGTTGTGAAGAGTTTAGTCACTTGCCCTTGTTGGTTGACAACTACTTCTCCTCTGGATTCGATGTAGCGGATCGAGCCGCCTTCACTTGTCTGTGACGGGCAATTATCCGCAGCAATTGTCGATTCCGGGCGGAGGATGCGATATTCCAAACTGTAGGATTGCCCGCTAGCAATAGTAGCGTCGATCGCAGTTTGCCATTTTTCGCGATCGTCCGGATGCACGTATTGCGAAAACTCACTTAGTGTTGGCGCAGCCTCGGTTGCATCGAGATCGAAAATATGAGATAATTCTTCCGACCAAGTAGTTGTATTGGCAGAAAAATCGCATTCCCAATTGCCGACGCGGGCGATTCTCTGCGCTGCGGCTAAAGATGCAGCTAGAGCCCGGAGTTTTTCTTCTGCCAATTTGCGATCGCTAATATCTTGAATCACCGAAATCACGCAGGTTTCGCCGTGAATGTCAATGATTTCAGCAGACACCAGCCCGGTTCTGAGTTCCCCAGTTTTAGTGCGCCAATCAAATTCGTAGTTACGAACAATTTTTTGTTCGTCTAACATTGCAAACAACTTGGCGCGGGCTTGTGTACTTTCCCAAAGATTCAAATCAAGCGCCGTGCGATCGATAATTTCTGCTATCGAATAACCAATTGTCTGACAAAAAGCCTCATTGACTTCTAAATAACGACCGTCTTTAAGTCTGGCAATAGTAATCGGGTTGGGAGAAGAACGAAAAGCTTTAGCAAACTTTTCCTCAGACAAGCTCAGTTGTGCAGTCCGCTCCTCAACTAAAGTTTCCAATTCTTGATTCAGCTTTTGGAGTTGAGCATTTTGTTCCCCTAATTGCTTCTCCATAAAATAGCTGTTGACCGCTTCTTTTAAGGTCAACTTCAAATCTTCTGACTGCCAAGGCTTAGATATGTAGCGGTACAATTTAGCATATTTAATAGTATTCGCCACAGCTTCGAGGTCTGCTTGCCCCGTCAGCATGATTTTGATGGTTTTTGGTGAAATTATGTGAATCTGCTTCAGTAATTCGTCCCCTTTGATATTGGGCATCAGGTAGTCGGAAATCACAGCCACGATTTCGCAACCCTCTTCCAGCAATTCATCTATCAACTCTAAAGCCTCTTCGCCGCCTTCGGCTGTTTCTAATAAATGTTCTTCTCCCAAGGCTTTTTTTAACTCAATCTTCAAACTTTCAAGGATGATCGGTTCGTCATCCACGCAAATAATCACAGGTTTATTGTTCATATTTTTGCTAAACCAGATTTTATAGTTTCTACTAATTCTTGACCGTCCCACGGCTTGTACAAACAGCGGTGCAAGTTTGCCTGCTCTTTCACCCGTTGTATTGCTATTTCATCAGCTTGCCCGGTCAGCATAACTTTCACAATATTGGGATATTTTTGGTGAACCCGGATCAAAAATTCATCTCCTTTAAGACCCGGCATCAACCAGTCAGATACTATGACCAAAATATCGCTTTCCTCTTCTCCTTGAATTTCCTCAATAATTTCGAGAGCTTCATCGGCATTTTCTGCTACTTCATAGAGGTAATCATCACCAAATTCTTTTTTCAGTTGAATCTTCAAACTGTTTAAGATTACAACTTCATCGTCAACACACAAAATTACTGGTTTTGGCATAAAATTTTACTCTTTTTTGATTTTAAAATTAACGGGCAGATTGAGCCAAATTTTAATTATTGGTCTCAGTGATTTCGATAGGCAAGGATACAGTAAATTTGGTTTGACCAGGCACGCTTTCTACTTGCAGTTTACCTTGGTGTTTTTTAATGATTTTATGAACGATATCCAATCCCAAGCCGCTGCCTTCTCCAGGAGGTTTAGTAGTGAAAAATGGCTCAAAAATTCTAGGCATAATCTCTGGAGGAATGCCGGGGCCGCTGTCGGTAATACTGACTGATATTGCGTTATCTTGGTGTTTGACCTCAATTTTTAACATTCCTTTGTTGCCCATCGCTTGTAAAGCATTATGAAGCAAATTTGTCCAAACTTGATTTAGTTCATCAGGATAGCATAGCATAGAGGGTAAATCATTAACATAATTCCTGACGACTTCCACACCATGTTTGATTTGGTAGTGGTAAAGCGTTAAAACAGTATCAATCCCGTCGGTAATATTGGCGATCGCCTTGGAACCCGACTGGTCGTAACGAGAATAGCTTTTCAAGGCAAAAACAATTTTGGCTGCCCTATCTGTCGCAGTAACAATATTTTTAGTGCTTTTTTGTACCGTAGCAAATTCGTAAGCGGTTTGTAAAATATTTGGACTTGCGCTGTCTTTCAACAAAGGTAAAAAACGTTCTAAGTTATTGCAAATACCAATATCTAACAAGGTACAAGCAAGGCTGTCAGCGTCGTCAATTTTTTCTGATTCTAATTGCCGCTGCAAAAGTTTTTTCAACTGACGTTTTTCTTTACTAGATAAGTTGTCTGTTTCCTTACTTGAGTTGTACAGCAGGGCAAAGAAATCCTGCTGCCGTTCCGGGGATAGTTGCTTGAAAAATATCGGTAACTGGTGCAATTGTTCGGCCCAGAAGTCGGCGATGTTCTGCACCGAAGAGCGAATCGCCCCTAAAGGAGAATTGATTTCGTGGGCAACTCCGGCAATTAACTGTCCGAGGGCTGCCATTTTTTCTGATTGAATCAGCTCTTGTTGAGTGCGCTTCAGTTCTTCTAGGGTATGAGCTAATTCTACATTTTTTTTGCACAGCGCTGACTCTGCTAGTTTGCGGGCGCTGATGTTGCGGGCAACCCAAATCACTGCATCTTTTGAGAACAGAGAAATACAGGCGGAAAACCAAATTTCGCGATCGCCAACTGTTAAACTGTAGTCGAAATTGAGGGTTTGTTGCGTCTCTAACACTTGCTGAACTAGCATCCACCAATCATCGGGGTTGTCGTCGTCAAAAAAATGTTCGACCGTCAGGCTGACTAGATCGCAATCCGGCTCATAAACTGCCGCCGTATTAGTCGGCAAAACCTCTATGTTTCCATGAATATTTAGTACGAGAACGATGTCTGTCATCGCTTCAAAAACTGCACGAACTTTGGTTTCAGAAAAGTGTAATTTTTCTTCTAGCAATTTGCGATCGCTAATTTCTTGCTGTAATTCTTGGTTGCTGGCTCCTAGTTGAACCGTGCGTTCTCGAACTCGCTGCTCCAGTTCGGTGTTGAGGCGGCGGACTTCAGCTTCAGCGGTGGCGCGGTCTTGTATTTCCTTCTTTAACTGACTGTTCGTGTTAATTAATTCTAAAGTACGCAGCTTAATTTGCTCTTCTAGATTTTCATTTAATAACCGCAACTGTTCCTCTATTTCGGTTCTGCGAAGCGCTTCTTTTTGCAATTGTTCGTTCACTTTTTTTAACTCCAGGATATTTTCGGCAACTGTTTCCTGCAAAAGCTCGACATTCGCGTGCATTTCTACCGGATCTAAGGCGTGCAGCAGGCTACTTTGGGTGACAATTCCGGCTAAATATCCTCCCTCGTCCACCACCACCAAGCGCCGGATGTGGTGATCCTGCATGAACTGGTGAGCCTCCCACAATGTGGCTTTTGCCTGCAACGGCATCAGGGGAAAACTCATCGCGGCGGCGGCGCGAGTGCCAGCGAAATCGAGTCCGGTAGCTTGGAATTTAACAATGTCCCGTTCTGTAATTATGCCCACTGGTTTCTGATTTTTGTTGTCGCACTCATTGCAAATGACTATGCAGCTTTTGCGCTCAGTTGCCATCTGTTTTGCCACTTCTAAAACTGAGGTGTTAGTTGAGGCAATTCTTACTTCTGCGGTCATAATTTCTTCGGCGCGCCGCATTTGCAGCAAGTCGCCCGGTTTCAGGATTTGACGGATGCTTTCTCCGGTGATGGCGCCCAGCAAGTTTCCGCTGTTGTCTGTAACGGGCAAGTGACGGATTTTTGCCGATCGCAATATACTCAATATTCTGAAGATATTCCCCGCTTTATCAAGGGAAATCGCGATCGGCTTTTCAGTCATTACCTCAGCAATTATCAGCCCTGCTAGCGGTATTTCGCTCGCAGTTATTTTCACAACATCGCGCTCCGTAAAAATTCCGATCAGTTGCCGCTCAAACGCGATTAAAACGCAACTAGCCCTCGCCTGAGTCATGGCGGCGATCGCGACTTTCAAGGGTGTATCTGGAGGCAGTACCGGCGGTTTGCGGTCGATCGCCTGTTCTAAGAAGCTTTGGCTATCAGAAACTGTTATTGACATGGGCAAATCAAGGGGGAGATGCAGGTGGAACCGGCAATTAATGCCATTTTAGCTTTGAGCTTTGACAATGACTGCACCCTGACCGCGATCGAAGTCTGACATCCGTCTAAAGTTGTATTTTTGGTCGCGCCTCGGTATAATTTTGGGGAGCATCTCAGTTTTGTAAAAAACATTTTTTTTCTTTGAGTGCTGTCCCGGCTCGCGAGTTATAGAATACGCGAGCCGGGACAGCACTATAAAAGCAAAAATGAGATGCTCCCTAATTTTTATTGTAATAGCGCTAAACGGCGATCGGAATTGACACGATAAAGCTCGTTTGACCGATCGCAGATGTTACTTCTATCTTACCCGAATGTTTTTCGACAATTTTCTTAACAATATCCAGTCCCAAGCCGCTGCCTTCTCCGGCGGGTTTTGTGGTAAAGAAGGGTTCAAATATTCGCGGCAAAATTTCCGGGGGAATTCCTGTGCCGTTATCCGTAACGCCCACCAACAGGATCTGATTTTCTACTCTGACATCTAATGTTAAAATTCCGCAATTGTTCATTGCTTGCAGGGCGTTGTGAATCAGATTTGTCCAAACTTGATTGAGTTCGTCTGGATAGCACAGCAATTCAGGCACTCCATCTTGATAATTCCTCACAACTTCTACTCCGTGTTTGAGTTGGTTATAATAAAGAGTTAATATAGTTTCAATTCCCTCAGTAATATTAGCAATAACCTTTTCTCCCGTAGAGTTAGAGCGAGAATATGCTTTTAAAGCAAAAACTACTTTTGCAGCTCTATCTGTAGCTGTGATAATAGTATTCGTACTTCTTTGCAAAGCAGTAAATTGATAGGCTTGCTGTAAAATATCCGAGCTAGTGGGGTCTTGCAGCAAAGGCAAAATTGATTCGATATTGTCGTAAATGCCGATATCAACTAAGGTGTCTGCTACTGTTTCTGAATTTGCCACAGAATTGTTTGATAGCTGCTGAATCAAAGCTCTTTTAAACTGGCGTTTTTCTCGGTTGGAAAAGAGCATCGCCTGCGACTGGTATTTGGGGAGCAGCGTCAATAAATCAGAGTAACCTTCTGGGGACATTTTGTGGAAAAAATCCGCGATTTGGGCCAGATTTTGATTGAAAAAATCGGCTAAATTCTCGACAGACGATCGAATCGCACCCAGGGGAGTATTGATTTCGTGAGCCACACCAGCAACTAGCTGTTCCAATGCTGCCATTTTTTCCGATTGAATCAGCTCTCGTTGCGTTGCTTGCAGGTGTTGCAGGGCTTCCGAGAGTTCTCTGGTGCGATCGGCTACTTGCATTTCCAAGGTTCTGTTGTACTCTGCTACCAGTTTCTCAGCTTGTTTGCGATCGGTGATATCGCTGAAAGCAGTAATCGCATAGACAATATTGTTTTTGTTGTCAAAAATAGGTTGCGAGTGCATTTCCAAAGGCACAATCTTCCCGGATCTGCGGACTTCTAAATTATCGGCGATCGCACTTTCGCCATTGAGAGCTCGCCAAGCCGGCAGTTGTTGTTCAGAACAGGGGCTTTCCTTTCCTGATATATAAATTTCAGAAGCTGATATCAACTCTTCACCTGTAGCTGACGGCGCCAAAATTCGATCCAGCAACCGCTGTCCAGTTTCATTGATGTAGGATACCTTACCCTGGGGATTATGTACCGTTATTCCCACAGGTAAAGCTTCTAAAAACTGCGTCAACTTGCTCTGACTTTCCCGCACTTCTGCGTAAAGTTTAGCGTTAGCAATAGAAACAGCAGCCTGCGTCGATAACAGTTGCAAAACCTCTACCCTGTCATCAGTAAAAGCACTCGTAGTGAGATTGTTCTCTAAATAAACCATCCCAATTAATTGACCTTGATTCAGCAAGGGCGCGCACAATATAGATTGAGAATTATGTCTGACAATATACGGATCGCGCGTAAATCTTCCTTTGTTAGCTGCGTCACTTTCTACAACATTTCTTTTCCTCCGAGCGACATAATTGATAATGGAAACAGGCAGGCACTTTTCAGCAGGAACCGACTGCAAAACATCCACGCGATCGCCATCTAATTTTCCCGAAGCTTCTACCAAAAACTTACCTCGGCTTTCCAAAATCAAAAAACCATTTTCTGCCCCCGCATTTTGCAGCATAATTCTCATCAACTTCGCCAGTAACTTGTCCAGCACAATCTCGCTAGCGATCGCAGCAAAGGCTTTCATCACTGCCGCCAAATCAAAAGTTTGGCCCGAATCGTGGCTGCTGGAAATATTAGTAACTGTAGCGCTGTCGCTGGCAATGCTAGTTGACACTGGAATTCTGATTAAAAATTGGGGATAGTGTGTTTCCAAATCCTCAACTTTAGCTTGAGCTCCCCAGTGAGTGTAACCATAGTGAGCATCAGCCAAATAAACTCGTGCAATCTTCTCTTTTCCCCAACCGATATAGAACTTAGCTGCAAGTTCGTTAGCGAGAGCTTCTTCGTTAAGATATTCGTTTTGCTTCGCCAAACCAATCGCGCGATCGTACTCCTCCATTGCCTGAAAATTATCGCCCAAAACCCGATATTTCTCAGCCTCAACCAGATGAAATTTGTGCAAGTGATTCATGGGGGCGCGTGCAGCCCATGTCTGCATTTTCTTTTGGTTTTCTCCTACTCTTTCGAGCAGCATCTCTCTCCAATACATCCGCCTCAGAACAAGCAGCTAGTGCAGCCAAAGAATCATAAAAATGAAACACCGGCACAGTTAAAAAACCAGTTCCTCCCATTAAACCTTGTCTAAATTTACCTGCATTTTCCAGTGCTTGGCACAAATCCCCGAATAAATAACACAGTATTAGCTTGTGCAAATAAAAGTAATGTATTCCCGTGCGATCGTTCGCTTTCGCCAGCAACGGTAGCAGATGCTCTTCTTCGCAAGCTGTCCCCGATAAATTGCAAGGATTCTCTGCTTCACCCAGCAAGTTAAGCACCGCTTGATGAAATATTTGATTGCACTGCAAGTTGATTGATTGCTTGAGTTGAGCCAGCAGGTTGCTAGATTCAGCAATTTCGACTTTTAGATTTGTAAGTTCTTGCCCTACCAAATAAGCATATTGAGATTTTTGTTTGGCACAATAAGCGACAAACTCAAAATCTCCGTTTTTGAGTGCACTTTGATAGCTTTCTCGGAACATTGGCAGGGTTTCCCTGACATGATATTTGCTGTGAGCGATACAAGCTGCTACTATATATAATATTTTCCCTTTGAGGTTTTTTGCATTGAACATTGATGCTAAGTTTAAAGCCAATTCCCCTAACTTATTTGCCGATTCAATGTCTTGAGATTCGTAGTTCATAACTACGCCCCAAGCTGCGTAGAAAAAGGCAGAAAGCGGTGAATTTTCAGGTAGTCCCCTGAAGGAAAGGATCGACCGAATAAAACTGAATTCAAAGAAAAGTAGGCATTTAGAGTTGTAAATTAGCATTGTAATGATGGACAAACCGCCAAATTGCAGCAATATGATTTTCTAATTTTTTAGAGAAGGCTAAGCTCTTTCTTACCAGTCGAGAAACTCGTTGTCGAATAGTACAGTTGAAGCGCTCGATATAGCTAGTCAAACCACTATCTTTATCTACACGGCGTGATGACGTTTGCTGGGTAATACAGAATCATAAGCACAAAACGTGGTCGGTATAAATTACTGCACATTGACGGTACACTGGTGGTATTGAATCCCATAAAGCGCTCGCCGATGCTGCGCTACGATCTCCAATATGTACACCAACAATTTCCCTAGTCTCGGCGTCCAATGCCAGCCAGACCCACTGCTGATTTCCTTTACTATCAACGAATGACCATAACTCATCCATCTGAACATTCAAGCGCTTTTTTTCCTTGGGAGTCACTTCCACTTGCTTCTTAACAGCAGCCGCTTGGCTATTAACGTATCGCTGCACTGTATCTTCTGACACTTGTAGTACCCGAGCAATTCCCGCCTGAGAAATACGTTCAAGTAGCATCCGTGACATTAATTCCTTTTGTTCTTTTGTAATAGGTTTCCATGCCGGATTTAAAACAAATGATGCCGAGTTTTACCGTTCCGACTAACTTCTTTTGAGCCACAATTAGGGCAACAATTAATTTCTAATGTCATATCACGCTATGGCAAACACTTCTCTAATTATAGCTTGCTCCGATCCTTTCCTTCAGGGCACTACCCTGGTTTCAAACGGCAGTTGGCCCGTCAGCATTTCATAGAGAGTTGCGCCGAGAGAGTAATAGTCGGTGCGATAATCTAGGCTGCGGTTCATTCTGCCAGTTTGTTCTGGAGAGATATAGGCGAGAGTGCCTTCTAGAATATGGGGATGCTTGAGGGTGGGTTGTTCGGTTAATTTGTCGGGCGCGAAGACGCTGGCTATCCCAAAGTCAATGATTTTGAGTTGGTTGGTGCTGGGATTGAAAACTATGTTGGCAGGGTTGATATCTTTGTGTATGATGTTGGCGCTGTGAATGTCGCCCAAAATGTCGGCTATTTGAATGGCGAAGCTCAGAGATTCGGATAGAGTAAAGGGGCGAGAGTGCATCAACCTTTTGAGAGATTCTCCTCCGAAGTCTTCGAGTACGATCGCCAAAGTGCGATCGTACTGTTCTAAGCTGTAAGCTCGGATGACTCCTGGGTGATTTAAGCTGCGGATGATGTCATATTCTTGTTTGTGACGGGCGAGTGCAGCCGGAGTGGGGTAGTCTTGCTTGAGTATCTTGAAGATTACGTGCTGGCTGTCGGTCGATCGCACGCCCCGGTAAACTAGAGATCGATCGCTTTCATAGATTTTCCTGAAAATTTTGTAGCCTGGAAAGTGGAGCATAACCGCAGAATCTTAGAGAGCAGCAGCGTTTATCCTAGTGTAGCCACTGATATGTGTTAATCGCTACCACCACAAATATTCTCAGACTTGCCTGTAAGCTCTCAACCACGAGCTCGATCGATCGCAAATCCTCAATCTAAAATCCTCAATCTAAAATCTTCAATCTAAAATCTAAAATCAAATAACCCTGCCTTTGTGTGCAAGCATTCAAGGCAGGGTTATTATGGAATATTCGGAATTCTGAGCGAGTAGTCCATGGCGGGCGAGGCCGGATTCGGCTGCCAAGCGTTGCACTACTCGCCCAATCGAGTTATTTTAGAGCTACGTTCGGCCAACATCAGCACTATATAAATAGTCATTACATAACCGGCGGCTAGAATGGGAATAATTAGAGGAATATCGCGATAAATCATAATTAGAACCAAAAGTCAAGGACGAGGAGGAGGACGGGACAAGTTCAAGACCTACTACATTAATTCAGCACGCAAGACTATGCCTTGGTTCTGAAGGCTACTTTTCCATATCAGGCTTGCCGAAAAACTTAGGCGTTCCCGGTGAGTCGATTTGAGATTTTCCATTTTTCGATTTTAGATTTACTCGGCAGATAAATCTGGGAGCTTCAACTAAGATCTAAAATTTTGGGCTACCCACGACAATTGTCGTGGCTTCTACCCGTTTTTGGGCGAGGTCAATAATGATTTACTGCTTTACAGATGCTTGAACAGCGTAAAACCATCCACTTTAGCTGCTTTGAGCTACCGTGCACATCTCATGCGCTAGTCTTAACTCCTGAAAATTTTTAGCCACAAGAAACTAAAAATCTGTCCCAGAAATTTTCGCTGCGATCGACTAACAAGGCTGGCTCTACGAAACTCTTACAGGCATCTGAAAGCTACCTGCCAGCCAGGCTCAATTACAGCCTGTACTTAATGTATAGAATTGTTTAAATCCTTAATACCTATAATAACACAGCGTTTCTGGGATTTAGTTATTTTTTGGCAGTGTGCTTAACAATTCGATACAATAGGAGCAACCCCTCTGGCAGCAGGCTACTCGCCTCTGGCAGTTGGGCGAGTCCTCGCTGGCGACAGACCACAAATAACTGCCGATCGCCTAGATTTTTGTTCCCTATTGCAGAGAATTGTCTTAAAATAAAGATATGATATGTAAAATTTTGTTACTTTACGGCTTGAGTCGGCGTATCCATGATCTCTAGCACTCTCCTATTTTCCTCGGTTGAAGAAGACCTGCGACTGTTGACAGAAAACTTAAAACAGTTAGTGGGTGCCCGTCATCCCATCTTGTACGCGGCTGCAGAATACTTATTCGGCACAAAGGGAAAACGGGTGAGACCCGCAATAGTCTTGTTGATGGCCAAGGCGACGATGCCCGATCGGGAAATCACCGAAAAACACCGCCGCCTCGCGGAAATCACAGAAATGATCCACACAGCCAGTCTAGTCCACGACGACGTGGTGGACGAGTCGGATCTGCGGCGGGGAGTACCGACAGTACACAGTCGGTTTAACAACCGAGTGGCAGTATTGGCGGGAGATTTTCTGTTTGCTCAATCTTCGTGGCACTTGGCAAATCTGGACAACCTGCCAGTAGTCAAACTGCTTTCAGAAGTGATTATGGATTTAGCTGAGGGCGAAATTCAACAGGGACTAAATGGATTTGACACCAGTTTGTCGATCGAAGCGTACTTAGAAAAAAGTTATTACAAAACAGCGTCTTTAATTGCCAACAGTTCTAAAGCAGCGGGCTGTTTGAGCGAGGTTTCAGCAGAAATAGCAGACGATTTGTACAACTACGGTCGCAACATTGGTTTAGCATTCCAAATAGTAGATGATATATTGGATTTCACTGCTTCAACGGAAACTTTGGGGAAACCCGCAGGCTCGGATCTGATTAGTGGTAATTTGACAGCACCAGCACTATTTGCCCTAGAAGAAAAGCCTTATTTGGAAGTTCTAATAGAACGCGAGTTCGCCCAAGAAGGAGATCTAGAGCAGGCTCTGGCGCTGGTAGCAGATTCTCAAGGTATAGAGCGATCGCGAGAACTAGCAACAAATCACGCACAGAAAGCTGTCGAATACTTAGCTGCGCTGCCCCATTCAGAATCCCGTCAAGCCTTGATTGATTTAGCAGATTACGTTTTGAGCCGGCTGTATTAGAGGTTAAAAAGTTGCACGGTAGGGGAATTGGTAATGGGGAGTTGGTAATGGGGAATTTCCTATTACCAATTCATCAGAAATTTAATTATCGCGCTTCTTAAGGATGGCGAATTAAATAATTTACACATATTTGTGGGATGGGCCAGAAGAAGCATAAAACTTGTGGAAGTTATTTAATTTTCATTCCTAAGTGAGTTCCCGAGAGCGCAAGCAATGAAATATTACCGATTACCTATTACCGATTCCCGATTCCCGATTCCCTGACATACTTCACTGCCATTGAGAAAGGGAGAATCTCATTTTTGTAAAAAGCATTTTTTTCTTATAGATAGTGCGAGCGTCCCCGCTCGCGTATTATACGATACGCGAGCGGGGACGCTCGCACTATCTAAATGCAAAACTGAGATGCTCCCTTGAGAAAGGCTATATTTAGGCAATATCTGGTGGTGGAGCCGATCGATACTGTTGCAAGTAAACATTGATTAAGTCTTGCACTTGTCGGCGAGGGATTTCCGTCCCGACTTCCTGATTGCCGGGATTTTCAAAAAAAACAATACTGTCGAGACCTTCAAGAGCAATCATCTGAAATAAAATGTGAGTGACAGGCAACTGTACGGGCTTGACGCTCCCGCCCCCAGCCGCCGCAGCGCAGGACGCATCTTTAAGAGTGGGAAAAGCATAAATCACCTTCTTCTCCTGTCCCGGTTGCTTGAGATTGCTCAAAACTACGATCGCCCAACTTTCGTCTACCGATTGCAGGATCGAGTATTCGAGGTGCTGTAGCTGTTGGGCAATTAAAACCAGCGCCGGGGCGATCGCCTCTAAGATTTGTGGCGTCGAACCGTCAGGCGGAGCTTGCTCGATTAGTGCTTGAATCTGTATATCTAAATCCATCAGTCAGTTCATTTGAGATTTGAGTTTAATAATGTCAGGGTAACGGGTGAAGGTGCAAGTATGTAATAACTGGCACTGCCGCATATTAAGCTAAAATGCGAAATCTGAAGTCCCATAAATTTGATTGATAGATATGAAACATATAGCCAAATATAGCCTTTTTTAGCAAAAATTCTGGATTTTTTAGATTAATTCACGCTTTACCCTTCAATCCGAAAAATATCGTACCTGATGCTCGATTTAGTTGATGCGGGTGTCCCTGGCGGATGCAAATTTTATAACTATGTACGAAAAAAAAGTTTTCTGCTCAAAATTATCTCGTCCTCACCACCAAAAATCCCTGGTTAAACCTGGTTGGTGGCGGATAGTACATTTGGGACACATCAAGAAAAAGCAGCCGTCAGTGTTTTTTTGACAAACCTCTGCCTAAAGGCGAGAGGATTCTTGCTTCAGTGGGATTCCGACGAATTTACCCTCGGCAAGCATCTTGACCGTATGCCCTACGGCTGCAAGTCCT
>NZ_JAEQCF010000100.1:0-18299 GCF_020738625.1 Microcoleus sp. PH2017_09_SFU_O_A | reverse complement strand
TCCGTTGGTGCCGCACCCTTAGAAGTATTGAAAGAGTATATTAGAAATCAAGAAAAGCCGTCCTAAAAGGACGGGGCTTGTATCCCATTTTCTTGGTCAGTGTTGGCTGCTATGTGATGTAGTAGCTATCGATCGCACCATTCGCGATCGCTGGAGAATTGAGAATCTACTGCACTGGTGTTAAATATCACCTTGAGGAAGAGATGGCGACGATGAATGGGTAGCACTTTATAGGGCATTTTTTGGCCCTTACTGACCATAGGGGCGATCGACAACCAGAAAAAATACAGTAATCCAGAACTATAAATGATACTATAGCCAGCAGTCAAAAATCCTGTAATGTTTGTAGTGGAAATCCCGCTGCGATCGGTATTTCAGCTCCTGGGACACCGCCCCTAAATACTTGCACAAATGATTGAAGCTCGCCATACACCCATACGGTTGGGTTAAGACTGTCATGCAGTCAAAACGATGTAAAAAATAGACTCTGGGATTATTTTCCTAGCCTTTACCGAAGCGATCGCACAAGAGCGTTTGTCTCTTCCGACAACCCCTAGGCGAAGCGTATTGCGTTATACACTACCAATCCCAGATACTGAAAAATTTGGATAATTTTTTATAGTAGAACTTGACAGGACAAACCATATGCGGCATTTTGGGGTGGAATCAGGTGTTTGTGGGAGATTTCCGCGTTCAGGGTTTAAAGGTAAATCTTCAATGAATAAACTAAGGAGAGTATAGAGTGGCAAAGGCACTTGTTACGCTAGCAATAGGCAAGAACTATGAACTCATGTTCGAGAAACATTGTAGGTCTCTATGGCAGCACTATGCTGAAAAATATCAATTTGAAGTTGTTGTTTTGACACAACCGTTAGATAATTCGTCCAAGGCTCAGTCTAGAAATCCATCATGGCAAAAGTGCTTAATTTTGTCAGAACCCAGTCTTCAAAAATACGATCAAGTTGTTTGGGTCGATGCTGATATATTGATTAACCCAAACAGTCCCGATATTACCGAGGGAGTTCCACTAGAGAAGATTGGGGCAGTCGATGATTATGCAACTCCTAGTAGAGCAGATCACGAGATTTGCCTGAAAAGACTTTATGATTTTTGGTCTAAGAATGGTATCGAATACATAGACAACCTTTCTCCTACAGCTTTTTACAAAAGTTTTGGGATAGATGCAGAATTTGAATCCGTTGTACAAGCCGGAGTTATGGTGCTTTCTCCTCGTTATCATCGAGAATTGCTGGAGTATGTTTATCACTCCTATGAAGACAAAGGTTCGGGAGAATGGAACTATGAAATGCGCCCATTGAGCTATGAGATATTGATGCAGGGTATTGAGTGCTGGATTTCTCCAAAATTCAATATGCCTTGGCCTTTAATCCAGCAATTTCTGTACCCCTTTCTAAGTTCGAGAGACAACATAGTACAAAAGGGATTACAAAAAATTGGTTTAAATCCTAAGGCTTCACTAATTTCTAAATGTGTAACAACAGCATTTTTCAATAACTATTTCCTTCATTTTGCTGGAGGAACTACTGGTGACATGAAATATGTTGATACAAAAGTCACTTCAATATTTGACCTTTGATCGAGCTTTCAGAAGTTATATAGCAATTCTCAAGTGAGTCAGGTACAGATTGGCAATTGACAAAAAGTAAGACAACTGGCGAGAAACTCACGAAACTCGATCGCAGTCATACCTCATCACGCCCAGAAAAGCTACATTCAATACACCAGTCAATTCAACTGGTAGGGTGTCCAAGAGCTTGATTCTTTCCTGTTTTTCGCTTGGCACCCTACCCATGTGTGTATTAACTATTTCCTGCTGGTATGCGTATCGTGAAAATAGACCCTTTGCCCTCTTCGCTTTCTACCAAAATCTCGCCGCCCATCATCTGACAGTAGTGGCGGCTAATTGTCAGCCCCAATCCAGTCCCACCGTACTGGCGCGCCGCCGAAGAATCAGCTTGCGCGAAGGCTTCAAACAATTTTTGCTGTTGTTGGGGAGACATTCCAATGCCGGTATCTTTAACTCGAAAGCAAATCCAATCCGATGCTTGAACATTCGCAACTGGACAAGCAATCAAACTCGATTTCGCCTCGCCCGCAACCATTAAATTTTCAACACCCGACAGATGCGCTACATTCGATTCTCCGGTTCCCTCAACACGGCTGACGCTGACTTTCACTATCCCATTTTTGGTGAACTTAGCAGCATTGTTCAGCAGGTGCAGCAGGACTTTTCGCACTTTTGCTAAATCTGCGTGCATAGTGCCAACAGTTTGACTGTCACACTCTATTTCTAAAACATTGCCATTCTGTTGTAAAGACAATTTTACCGCCATTGACATGTGATCGAGCAGGGATTCGATGTCAAACTCTTCGATGTCGAGGTTCATTCCCCCCGCTTGAATTTTTGACAAATCGAGGATGTCGTTAACCAAAGATAGCAGGTGCGTGCCTGCATTCTGAATCTTGTCTAAGTCGGTAACAAAATCTTTGTACCCGGAATCTCTGGCATCTTCTAAAAGTAGTTGACTGTAGCCGATAATCGCATTTAAAGGCGTCCGCAACTCGTGACTCATATTGGCTAAAAAGTGGCTTTTAGCAGTGGTAGCCACTAAAGCATCTTCCTTAGCTTGTGCCAATTCTTTTGTATGTTCGGAAACTCGCTCGATCAGGTGATTGAGAGATACAGCTAACGAGCTTATTTCGTCTTGTCCGCTGACGGGGGCTCGCAAATCAAAATTCGACTCGGCGGCGACTTGTTGAGCCACCTGAGTGACGCTGACGACTGGTTTGGCGATCGCCCTACTGGTGCGGCAAGCCACTATTCCAGCCAGCCCTACCGACAGCAGCATACTAATCATAATTATGCCCTTTTCGATTCCTTGGGCAGCCTGCATCACTGCACCGCCTTGGCGCTCTTGCTGCTGGGCAATATCGAGGATTTTGCTCAATTCCTGAAGGTGTCCCTCAAGCTGTTTTGCACCTTCTCCGCTTTCTGTGGCCAACAATTTTCGGATCGACTCTATCTTCCGAGGCGACAGTTGCGATTGCTGGACTTGCAGCAAAGTTGAGTTGAGAGTATCGGCGTAGGATTCTAAATTTTCCGTGCAATCTTGGAGTAAAGTTTTGAGAGCTTCCGGCTTGGCTGCGAGCCAAGCTGGTTGGCTTTCGGCAAATTTTTCGATACGCAACCGCAGGTTTTTAGCCTTAACAATACTGTTGATAAACTGCTGTTTTTGCAGTTCCAACTTAGGGGAATTGTCTACAAAAGAATCTAGCTGTGCTCCCTGCAATTGTGCCGCCAGTGCTGCATCTTTAAAGTTACCGATCAATTGTGCTTGTATGTGAGCATCATTGAGTTGTCTCAATCCTTTTTCTTGGTGGTACTCAGCGATTGTGAGTCCGCTCAGCGAGCCAACAAATCCGATTCCTATTGCTAGCAAATACCCGCCACTGATTTTTTTGTCTATGGGCAGACAGCCAAGCTTAAAAGACAAGTTTTTGGTAAGTTTCAAGGAGGGTTGTTTTGCCAGATTGTGGAGCGATGATTGTTTGGGTTCGGTTTCTACAGAAGCAAATTGTGCGGAAATAAAGGGCCACATCCGTTTACCTAAATTGCTATTTTCGGGGTTATTTGTTTGCGGTAATACAGCTTTTTCCTGCTGGCTCAATGGTTGCAAATCTGGATTTGCCTCGCCCTTGCCTTGCCAAGCACCAACCGATAAACCTACTTCGTTGCGTGTTTTTTTGAGCAAATTTGTTTTTGACATATGCAACCGCTGTATTCTGTGAAAATTTACCACGCTCGTAAGTTCTCCAAAGGGAAAAGCTTGTGTGTTTTCCAGTAGACATCTGCGAAAAAGTATCTGAAACTCTTGTCGAGTCAGGGCAGAAGCTTAAATTCGGTTGATGTCTAATAGATAATTAGGCTGTTGATGGCTGTTGCCAAATTACTTTTTCGACTGGTAAAAGTCTCCAGCAGGCAAAAAAAGAAAGATTTATCCCGGCAGTGAATTATTGCCACATGAATTTTTACAGGCAGAAAATTCTGTCTGATGCGTTTTGCCTGTGAGTAGCCCAAAGCTGATATTGTCTCTTGACAATGCACCCGATTCCTCAGCTTTGGGGTGTTGCTACCAGCAATGCGACGATTGCTTGACGGTTTTTGTTGCGTATCCGACTAATACATACCACAGAATGTGACAAATGTGGCTGCCGATCGCGCTTCTGCACTAAGAGCGATCGACTTTTGGCATCGCAGCCCCGCAAGTCCTGTAAATCGAGTATAACTTTAGGGCTTACGAAAAGAAACCGCGTTTCTACGGTTAACTGTTGCACTTGCGAGTTCTCTCTGTGCCGACAGTTAATTCGATCGCTCCTATTAATAGCTGGTAAAAGTATAGTCATTTATAGACATGGGAGGCTTCAATTCCCTCCCCCTTCACTTTTACTTTGAGCGGATTAACCCGCCTCGGCTGAACTACGCCCACGACGTATCCCATCGCCGAACGCATTTGGGATTGCTTTTCTGAGAATGTTAAAAGAACCGTTCACGTCAGAATTAATTAACTGACCAGTCGATGTTTTGTACAAACCTCGTTTAATCCGTTTTCCGGTAAATACAGGTTCTGTTTTTGTTTTTCCGTAAACAGGAATTGGATCTAAGCCCAAGAAATTGGCTTTGGAGGTAAAAGATTCCTCCTGTACGATTACCTTGATTCCAACTAAAAAAGCTTTGTATTCCAGCATCTCAATTAATCGAGCGTGAGGAATGCTGACAAAGTTTTGGTTAGTTTGCTTCCCCATATTGATCTCGGTTTTCCACTGTGCATTCTTGCCAATTACTAGCGTCCCAATTTGTTGTGCGACCAGAATATCGACAATCGTGCGACTTGTATGATGCAAGTAATTGTCTACTTTTTGATTGCGGCAGCGAGTTAAGCGTTGAATGCGTGACGATGTTTGGCGCCTCCCTTTCAATTGGGATTGCAATTGTGCTTTACGCTTGTTATAGAACTGGTTAATCGATTTCAATGGTCGTCCATTAATCAACAGTGGGATCAAAC
Source organism: Microcoleus sp. PH2017_09_SFU_O_A (assembly GCF_020738625.1). Taxonomy (NCBI): domain Bacteria; kingdom Bacillati; phylum Cyanobacteriota; class Cyanophyceae; order Oscillatoriales; family Microcoleaceae; genus Microcoleus; species Microcoleus sp. PH2017_09_SFU_O_A. The sequence goes on along the minus strand of NZ_JAEQCF010000100.1, from coordinate 13,215 downwards.
CCGGTTGATTTGAAGTTAACGCCACCAAATTATTCAGTCCTAAATCAATACTAGCTACAAAATTGTTATTTTTAGCGGTGGACTCCGGTTCACTTCGACTACGCTCAGTACAAGCATTGTAAATCACCTCAATTACATAAGCATCGCATTTTGGAACCAACCTAACTTGACAAATCCGGTCAGGATTGACTTTAGTTTTAATGGCTCTCCTGGGGTTGTGGTGCAAACTGTATCTCAATCTACAAAATTTGCAAGGTGCAAATGTTGAAACTCATATCAGAAGTCATATAAGCTTCACTTATCACCGAATACCCAGGAGAGCCGTTTTAATTGAAAATTCAGTACCAGAAAGTTTGAAAATTCCGTTTCTCAACTGTTTACTGCTAATCGCCTGAATCGTGTAAATAAGGATATTTCGACCTTTAACCTTGTCCTTGTATTTAGGTAACTTTGGACGACCCGTAAATTTTAAAGAGTCAGCTTTGTAAGCTTTGACGGCTTCAAAAAACGATTTCCAATTCTGATCTAGCACCATCAATATTTGCTGACTTACTTTAGCAGGCAAAGCCTTGTATGCGACCTGAGACTTCATCAATCGGTTCATCTCGTTGTAATTGACGTAGCCCCATCCATAAATCAAGTTCTGACGAATGACATAATTGGCGGCATTGTACAGATTTTTGGACTTGAATGCTAGTTGGTCAATCTCGACAAAACGAGGTTCCGTTGATTTAATGATATGCCTTTCTGCTAATTGCATTTGAGACTTCCGTTCTTTGGGCTATGCGTATTCCTTGTTAAACACTCTCAACAATATAATACCATTATTGTTTATAATTGCTTATAAACTCAATGAAGTTTTACAATACCAGTTCAAAAAAATAATGCAACGTTAAGCAAGCTTCAAACCCTTAGAAAATAAGTTATTCCCAAATCTAAAATCTAAAATCTAAAATCTAAAATCGGATAACTTCCCATTTCTACCCAAAGCTTCATCTGCCAATTGCACAATCCAGCGATTCGGCCTGGCTTGGGCTCTGGCGGCAAGCACCACGCCCCAAGCTTCTTGTTCTTTGCCCCGGCCCAACAGGGCAGCACAAACAGTCAAAGCTGCGGCTGTTGAACGGCTGATGCCACTTTGACAGCAGACGAGCAATTTGCCGGGGTGCGCCGATATTTGGCGGGCGAAGTCAATAATTTGGAGTACGTCATCAATTGTAGCCAAGACGCGATCGGGGTCGTCAACGGGGGTTTCGAGGTCGTTAAATTCTAACCGCAATCGGTTAGGGACTTTGTGAAAAGTTTTGGGATCTGGTACGCCCGGAGTGCCGATCGAGATTAAGTATTGGAGATTCCGGCCCGCAGGGCGATCGATAATATATTCGGTGGCTTCTGCTTCCGAAGCAATCTGGATTTGCGACAGTTTTTCACCCGAGACATCCGTAGCAGATTCCTGCTCAAAATAAACTGTTTTTACCTCAGCGCCGACATCCGGCAAATATTGGGCGGCGAGGGCGCGAACGTCAGCAAATTGGCGTTTTAAAGCTGCTTCCAGAGCCAAAAGAGCAGCACGAGAGCCAATTTGACCGAGGGATTTAACAGCCTTTTGGCGCACTCCAGAGGTTTCGTCTTCCAGCAGTCGCACCAAACCTGCTACAGCCTCGTCTGTCCCAATCTGCCCCAAAGCATCAGCAACTCTCCACCGCACATAGGATTCGCTGTCGCCTAGGGCGATCGCCAGTCCCGCAGCCACCATTTTTTGCAAGTTAGCATCTCCGGCTATATTGATGTTCCCGAGTGCAACAGCCGCCCTGCCGCGCACGAAAATGTCTCGATCCGAGAGCGATCGCATTACCGCCACCGCAGCCACCTCGCTGCTGATTTCCCCCAAGGCAGAAACTGCACTGCCGCGCACATCTGAGTCCTCGTGGTTGAGGGCTTGCAGCAGCCCGGCCACAGCCGTTTCGGTCCCGATTTGTCCCAAGGCCTCGGCGGCCCTCAAAGAAACGGCATAGGAGTCGGGTTCGTGAAGCAATTCTACTAAGCGGGGTACTGCGTCGCGATCGCCAATTTTCCCCAAAGCCGCCGCCGCCCTAGCACGGACGAGGTGATTTTCGTCTCTGAGGGCATTCAGCAGCCCCGGAACTACCTCAGCCACCCCGATTTTCCCGCAGTTTACGGCGGCCCGCCAGCGCACCTCTGAGTCTTGATGTTTCAAGGCTTTGATCGTGGTGGGGACGGCTATTTTGGGGTTAATTTTACCCAAGGCCCAAACCGCCCAGGCGCGCACTCCGGCGGCTTTGTGGTTGAGGGCTTCGATCAGTGCTGCGGCTGCTGGTTTCGAGTCAATTTCTCCTAGGGCCCAAGCGGCCCAAGCTTGCGCTTGGGAATCGGCAGATTCGAGCACCCGCGCTAATTCAATTACTGCCGCCCTAGAGCCAATGAGGCCGATCGCCCGAATGCAATGAAGGCGCACGGCACGGTCTTTGTGGTTCAATGCTTTGACAAGCATTGGAATTGCCATATCGGAACTTGTTAGTGCCAGCAGTTGAATTTTGAGCGGCAGCGAAGTTTTAATTTTTACGATTAATCTTACTGTTTTTAGTTGAAACTCCGGCTTTACCATTCCTGCTAGCTTCGAGCCGAGTTTTAAATTTACTTTTAGGGCTAATTTTACTGCGCGCAAAGCCTGGCTTTGCTGTTCTACTTGCGGCAATATTGTCGCCAAGGTGTGCATCCCTTGTTTTTGTTTCAAATATTTTTGGTTGAATTCAGCATCGCTGAGCTCTGGTAGCTGTTGGATGAGGGTTGCTACTGAGTTCATTCATTTATCCTCATATTTTGGCGATCGTTTGAGATTGCTCTTTTTAAACTCGGTTTCTTTAATAAAATACGCCTGCACCTACAAAACTCAACTGATAAAAAAACTTGCACCACTTATAAAATATGTCCGATTAGACTATTTTAACAACTCCCCAAAGATTGATTATCTGTTTTTTGGGCGATCGGCTTAACCATTAGTAGCGCTTGCTGCTTGGCATCGATGCACTGTTTGCTAGACTTGCTCTGCGCTATATCATTTTATACCAAGTTGGCTTGAGATATCGATCGACTCCGTTGAACGCAACAAACCGGAAACAGCCCGATTCCGGGAGAGTGTCAACCGTAGGGCCCATTTTTCAAAGCCTCAGCCAAAGCATTATCGTTATCCCGCAAACCTTCGTAAAAAAACAGCACTTCTCCTGGAACGCCGCGAGCACGGTTGTAAGCAATTACTTGCAACAACAGCTCCGGATTCATGCTATAATTGCCCCCTCGATTCGCCAACAGGATACCGGGAGACACACAGGACACTTGCTCGCAGGTAAGTTGTCGATCGATCAGTCGATCGAGCAATTGTTTGTAACCGTTAAAATCGCGGCGATAAAACTGCGGGTGAAGCATATCAACCAACTTTTTGTCAACCCAAGCTTGAGAATCTTGCAAATATTCTACGAATCCCCAGTCATAGGGACTCGGCGACATTGACAGCAACAAATCTGGATTAATCGCCTTCAATTCTCGGTGCAAGCGAGCGACAAAATCAGTAATTATATCAGCGCGCCAGTGCAGCCAATGTTGCTCTCTACAATTATGTGGCGCTTCTCTCCCGCACTCTTGGCGGTAGCGTTTAACCGTTTTTTCATCATAACCGCCTTCACAGGGTAGTGCAATGCGATCGTCTCCTTGAACGCCATGTACCGGATAATTCCTCGCAACTTCCAGCATCAACCCCAGCAAAAAATCTTGCACTTCCGGGTCAAGAGAATTCATCCATTCAAACTTATTTTTCTTAAGTAAATTGCCATTACAATCGCGCGCCGCCCATTCCGGTTTCTTCGCCAGCAAATGACCGCCGTTGAGATTGTAAGAACTCACAAATCCGTATTCAAACCAAGGAATAACTTTTAAACCAACTCTATTAGCCTCAACAATTAATTCTCCCAAAGGGTCGCGTCCTTGATAGCGCGCGTCAATTTCAACCCCAAATTGTTCGCGCATTATTTGAGAAGGATAAGCCGTAAAACCCCGGTTCCAAACTACAGGAAATACTGTATTAAATCCCGTATCTGCAAGAAAATTCATTGCCTCAGCAATCCGCTGTTTTGAGGTGAGAACTTTGCAGTCAGTGCTGGGTATCCAAACGCCGCGCATTCCAGTATTGTCGGCCACCAACGAACTCGGCATTGCTGCTGGATTTGGTGATAAAAATTTACCAGCAAATCGCTGTTTTAGATCCGAACCAAATCTGCGAATTGTTGACTGGAAAGAAGGAAAAAATGGCATTAGGTATGTTGTTGCGCTTCAGCGCTCTTACATATACTAAGGAGGCGTGTAAAAATAACTCGATCGAGTGCATTGCTAAACCGTATCTAATTTAAAGGCTTCAATTAAAAAGTTACACAACTTATTTTTACATGATTCCTAAGAGCGCCCAAGCGCAACTACGTACCTTTTAGTGTGCAAGCCATTAGCCGATCGCCTATACAGAAAAAAACGCACTGCTGACGAACCCTAGGGAACTTATATCATCACTCCTCGACCCAACTGGCACTCTGATAGAGGTTCATTTTTAGTTAGGTACGTAGTTGCGCTTCAGCGCTCTTAATACTAAGAGCGCTGAAGCGCAACTACGTACCTTTTGCGTACCTTTTGTCGGTTAATTACCCATAATCAAGCAATAAGGGCGCGGAGGGCGCGCCCCAACATTCTACTATACAGCTACTCCAGACAACTGCTGGCTCAAAGCTGATTTCAAAAGCTCTGCCTTATCAGTTTGCTCCCAAGGTAACTCTAGATCCGTGCGTCCGAAGTGACCGTAAGCCGCTACATCTTGGTAGAAACGACCGCCTCTTTCCGCAGGCAAATTCTGCAAGTTAAAGGTCTGAATGATGCCCGCAGGACGCAGTTCAAAATGCTGCTTCACAACTTCCAAAAGGCGATCGTCATCAACTTTACCAGTGCCAAAAGTTTCGATCATCATGCTAACAGGGCGTGCTACGCCGATCGCATAACTCAACTGCACTTCGCACTTTTCTGCCAAACCGGCCGCCACAATATTTTTAGCAACATAGCGACAAGCATAGGCCGCGCTGCGGTCTACCTTCGTGGGGTCTTTCCCTGAAAAAGCACCGCCACCGTGACGGGAATAGCCGCCGTAGGTATCCACAATAATTTTGCGGCCAGTCAAACCCGAATCTCCTTGAGGCCCGCCGACGACAAATTTGCCAGTGGGGTTGACAAGGAAGCGAGTTTCTGCATCCGGCTTGATGCTAATATCGGCAAACACGGGTTGGACAACAGCAGTCCAAAGATCTGCTTTAATCTTGGCTTGAACCGCGGCTGTTTCGGTGATATCGTCGATCGCCTCAGTGTGCTGGGTAGAAATTAAGATCGTATCAATACCAACAGGTTTCCCGTCTTCGTAAGTTACGGTAACTTGGCTTTTACCGTCCGGACGCAGGTAAGGCAATTGACCTGTTTTGCGGACTGCGGCCAGTTGACGGCAAATCCGGTGCGCTAAACTAATCGGTAAAGGCATCAATTCCGGCGTTTCGTTGCAAGCAAAACCGAACATCAAGCCTTGGTCGCCAGCGCCGATCGCATCCAACTCCTCTTCACTGGACTGTTCGCGACTTTCGTGGGCTGTATTCACCCCTTGAGCAATATCGGGAGATTGAGAGTCCAAAGCCACCAAAACCGAGCAGCTATTGGCAGAAAATCCGTTATCAGCGTGGATGTAGCCAATATCGGCTATTTTTTTCCGCGCCAATTCTATGTAATTTACCTGAGCTTTGGTGGTAATTTCGCCCGTCAGCAGCATCAAACCCGTGTTGACGACAACTTCGGCTGCGACGCGACTTTTAGGGTCTTCGGTCAGCAAGGCATCTAAGATAGTGTCTGAAATTTGATCGCAGATTTTATCGGGATGGCCTTCAGTGACCGATTCAGAGGTAAACAGGTAGCGGCGTGACAATGATTATTTCTCCTATTCGTGCGAATCTGCTTGACATTGGCGACAGACGACTGACTTTTCAGGTAGAGGCGCAGAATCATCGCGTCTCGGTCGCCAGAAAATTTGTGTCGGTCTGGTGCGAGTTTAGGCAGGGTTTGAGATTAGCTAAAGTGACACTACTATAGCAAAGTCAGTTCCGGGAAGTGCTGAAAAACTTACATTTTGTCGGATTGTCAATAAGTCTTTGACACCGATCCTCTGCCCCCCTAATCTGACAAAGGTAAGATACAGTCAGGGTATCGCCTCGCGGATGCACTATGGCAGGAATCCCAAAATCACCAAATTTAATCCAAACGGTTGCAGACCTAGAATTTCCTGGGGGCCCAATACCGCTTGACTCTCGATTTTATATCGATCGATCGCCCGTCGAAGCCCGAGCTTGTGCAGAAATTAGCAAGCCAGGGAGTCTGATTCGGATTAAAGCTCCCAGAAAAATGGGCAAAAGTTCGCTGATGCTGCGGATAATTCAAGCTGCGGTCGATCGCGGATACCGCACAGTCACTGTAGACTTTCAGCAAGCTGACGAAGCAGTTTTTGCTACCTTAGATAAATTTTTGCGCTGGCTGTGTGTCAATGTCGCTCGCCAACTCAAACTCGAACCAAATCTCGATGAAATTTGGGATGAAGATATGGGCAGCAAAGTAAGCTGCTCTCTTTACTTTGAGAACTATTTGCTCGAACAAATTGACAGTCCCCTAGTCTTGGTACTCAACGAAGTCAACCGAGTATTTGAACGCGCCAATATCGCTCAAGAATTCCTGCCGCTGCTCCGTTTTTGGTACGAACAAGCGCGACAGAGCGAAACCTGGGAAAAACTGCGAATCGCGGTCATTCACTCGACAGAAATTTATATTGCTTTGAGTCTCAATCAATCTCCATTCAATGTAGGGCTGCCGATTAAACTCTCAGAATTTAGTGCCGAACAAGTCCAAGAGTTGGCGCGCCGCCACGGACTGAACTGGAACGACAGCTATCCCGTCGAGCAATTAATGCAAATGGTAGGCGGTCATCCTTATTTAGTGCATTTAGCGCTTTATCACCTGGCAATTTTACAGCAAAACCGCCTGTCGGTTGGGGAGAATGAGTCTGGGGAGGAGCTGGGGCGAGCCGAGTTGGAAGAACTATTAAAAGCAGCTCCTACTCAAAGCGGAATTTATAGCGACTACTTGCGGAATCAGTCGATCGCCATTCAGCAGCAGCCAGAACTCGCCTGGGCATTCCAACAGGTTCTTGATGTTAAAAATAGCATTCACCTCGAACCTTTAATGGCCTATCAGTTAGATAGCATGGGACTTGTCAAATTAGCGGGCAATAACTGTAGTTTATCTTGCGAATTATATCGGCTGTATTTTCAAGAGCAAAATTTATGCGAGGACGGTTTCTCGGCTGTAGGTTTTGAGGAGTTGCAGCAAGAAAATGAAAGACTGCTAGCTTTGGTTAATGTGGACGAACTTACCCAAATTGGCAACAGACGACATTTTGACAGTTGCTTGCGAGCGGAATGGAAACATAATGCTCGCGATGAGTCTCCGATATCTTTAATTTTGTGCGACATCGATTATTTCAAAATTTATAACGATACCTACGGACATCAAGCTGGAGATAGTTGTTTGCGATCGGTAGCTCAGGCAATTCGCCGATCGCTCCAGCGTCCTGCTGATGTAGCTGCTCGCTACGGCGGTGAGGAATTTGCGATCGTTTTACCTCAAACAGATGCAGCGGGCGCTCTGCTGGTTGCCGAACGCATTAGAGCGAAAGTTAAAGCTTTGAATATTGTTTTTAACCCGGAGAGTGTTGAATGTTTGCCTAATTCTGTGGTGACAATTAGTTTGGGAATTGCTAGCGTTGTTCCCGGCCCGGAAAATGATGCAGCAACGCTGGTACTGGCGGCTGATGAGGCTCTTTATGACTCAAAAAGGCACGGGCGCGATCGGATCACTATGAGCACGCTGTTAAATTTTCGATTTGCTGCTGTTAATTAGGATTCAGATCCTGTCAGCCCAAACCCGATAATAAACAAAGGTTCGTAGTGAGGACTTTAGTCCGCATCCGGTTCGTAGTGAGGACTTTAGTCCTTTCCTAAGGTTCGTAGTGAGGACTTTAGTCCGCATCCGGTTCGTAGTGAGGACTTGCATTCCGAACGATAGAACCTATATTGCGGTAGTTAGAGCGGGCATCAGATTAATAGCGCGGCACAGTGCGATCGACCAATATTGAGTAAGCATCGATGCCACCAACGATATTTTTAACGTTGTTAAAGCCTCGATCGCTCAACCAGTGACACATTTGAGCCGATCGCACTCCGTGGTGGCACAGCACCAGGGTTTCTGTGTCGCGATTTAGTCGATCGTCAATATCACCACACCATTGGGCAAACTCGCTCAGCGGAAAAGCCACAAATCCCGGCAGCGCTGCGAGTTCAATTTCGTAAGGTTCGCGCACGTCTACAAGCTGCAATTTATCAGCATTGGTTTCTGCTAATTTGCAACCTAATTCTTCGACTGTAATTTGACCAAAAACTTCTGACATTTGATTATAACAAAGAAGGAAGAAGGAAGAAGGAAGAAGGAAGAAGGGAGAAGGTACGTAGTTGCGCTTCAGCGCTCTTTGTTTATATAAACAAGAGCGAAGAATTACAAACAGTCCTGGAAGTAATTGTCACATCAAAGGTATGTAGTTGCGCTTCAGCGCTCTTTGTTATATATAAGACAAGAGCGAAGAATTACAAACAGTCCTGGAAGTAATTGTCACATCAAAGGTATGTAGTTGCGCTTCAGCGCTCTTCGTTATATATAAGATAAGAGCGCTGAAGCGCAACTACGTACCTAATTACCATTTCCCAACTACCCATAACTAATTAATTGAGTCGCGAAGGCGGTGGAATTAGCTCCGTAGGAGGTGTCGGTGCAGGACGCCCGTCCAACTGACTCACTGTGCCCCTGGGATCGAGACAAGTGGCAACTAACCTGTCCGTGGGAAAGTCGAGCCTGCCGCTCAACCCGACTACGCATTCAGCAAATAGTTCTGGCAATAAACTGCGGCGGCACCCATCAAGAACTAACAGGGCAGCAGCAGGTTGAGTTTTAGTTTTGCTATTAATATTCACCACGCAAGTAGTTAATTCGTCGGGGCGCCTCACCCGCCGACAACTAGAGAGCGCTTCGAGACCAGAAATATTGGTTTTGCGGCTGATTTGGAGGGCGCATCTGGATATGTCGCGGGGGTGGAGCGCGTCGGCACAAGCTGCTGCTGCTTCCTCGGCACCGATTCCCGCTTCGATTAGTTCCTTAGCGCAGACGCGATAGGGATTTTGAGTTCGGGGGAATCTCAGGGTGATGGCTGATGCTGGCGAGATTGGCAGTGCTGCTGCCAACAAACTCAGCGCGACTAAGGGAGTGCCGAGAGCCAACATCCAGCGCGGTGCTGGCTTTGGGGAAGCAGTGCGGAAAAAATTGGGGTTTTGCATGGCAGCTCGGTTTGTGAGTTTTTTGGGCTGGTTGGGTCGATCGCTCGATCGGCTTTTACTTCAAAATTTACCGCACATTACGGATGGCTGCGGTCGATCGATTTTTTTTATCGATTTTTGTTAGAATTTTCACCCTTATCAACATATAATATAGAGTCTGCATAAAATTGCATACAGAGATTAGAGAGGAAAATAAATGTCTCGATATCGAGGCCCCCGATTAAGAATCGTCCGTCGCCTGAAAGAGTTGCCGGGTCTAACCCGCAAAACTCCCAGACGGGATTATCCGCCTGGGCAGCACGGTCAAAACCGCAAAAAGCTCTCTGAGTACGCGGTTCGCTTACAAGAAAAGCAAAAACTACGTTTCAATTACGGTGTGACGGAACGCCAATTGCTCCGTTATGTCCGCAAAGCCCGCCGTGTGACGGGTTCCACAGGTCAAGTGTTACTGCAATTTTTGGAAATGCGCTTGGACAATACTGTGTTTCGGATGGGAATGGCTCCAACCATTCCGTCCGCTAGACAATTGGTAAATCACGGTCACATTACTGTGAACGATCGTGAAGTCAACATCGCTAGCTATCAGTGCAAGCCTGGTGAAGTGATTGCAGTCAAAAATAGAGAGCGCTCGCGCACGATGGTTGAAGCTAATCTCAAAGATCCAGGCTTGGCTCACTTGCCCAGTCACTTGGAATTTGATAAGCAAAAACTGGTTGGCAAAGTTAACGGCATTGTCGAACGTGAGTGGATTGCTCTTCAGATTAACGAACTGCTAGTGGTTGAATACTACTCGCGTCAAGCTTAATTTATTAGTCATCAGTCGTTGGTCATTAGTCATCAGTTAGTTGTTAGTAAGTAGTTAATAATTGGGTTCGTCCCCAGTTATTAGTTAATTACTACTGAATAATGAAGACTAAGGACTGAGGACTAATTTTTTAGGAATAAATGGCTATGCTGAAGGCTGAAAAAAGCTTTGTGACGGTCAACAATTAACTTTTAACAGTTAATTGTTGGCCGTTATATTATTTATGTCCGCTCAATGCCCGGAATCTGTAACGGTTTGTAGTAAGGACTTTAGTCGTAATAATGATGCGGACTAAAGTCCTCACTACAAACCAGTTAGTCGTAATAATGATGCGGACTAAAGTCCTCACTACAAACTGGTTAGTTATAGTAATGATGCGGGCTGAAGTCCGAACGATCAAACCGGACGATAGTTCTCGGAGGACATTATATTAATCGTTGAATTTGAACCGTAGAAAAGTCGGGACGATCGCCCTTAGCGACAAACTACGCGGTTCTCGAACCAAAATTAAAGGCAGCAAGCCCACCAGCCTCACAGCAGCCGAAAGGGCAAACAGTGCGCCCAAACTCATGCCCGGAAGTTCGGCAAGAAAGCCGCCGGCGGTAGTTCCCAAAGCCCCAGTTACTCCCGAAACTGCTGCGGCGATCGCAAAATAAGTCGATGGTTGTTCGATCGGCGCTATCTCCATTTGAATATTGTTCGTACACAGCCCGATCGCCCCTATAGTCGTTCCCCCGAGCAAGTGCAGCAGCGGCAACCACACCCACACCGCAAACGGGTAATTGCCCGTACCCAACCACAGCAAAGGCGTCACCGCTACCACCAGCCCCACCGCAATTAGCAAGGGGCGATTTCCCCAGCGATCGGCCAACTTGCCCCAAAACATCAACAGCAGCAGGTTTGCCCCGGAACTCAAGCTGTTGTAAACCGTTACCAAACTGACATCCAAGCTTAAATCTTTTAGCAGGTAGATATTAAAAAAAGGCGCGCTGAGATTAACTGCAAACGTCCACACGCTAAAGTAAATCAGAAACATTAAAAAATTAGAATTTTTCAGCACCGAAGGCACAAAATCTGTTATATTTTTTTCTTTTTTGTCGGGAACTCGATCGCTCTCTGCATCTTTTGGGTATGCCTGCGGGTTCACATCCACCATGAAGAATTGATACCCCAAACTAATCATTCCCGCCACAACACCCAAAAATAAAACCACACCGTAGCCCAAAATTGGATCTGCGCCCCAAGTTGACATCAACAGTCCCATCAGTGGCACTCCTAGCAAAGTAACTAAGCTAGTAGCACTGTTGCGAAATCCAAAATAGCGTCCCCGCAAACGGTGAGGAACCACCGCAGCCATCCAACTAAACCAATTAGAAGTAGCAAAAGCTGCCAGCACGCTAGCGGCGATGACAGTGACCAGAGTCCACTGGAGCAATTGTTGGGGATCTGCGTGCTGTCGGCCCCAAACAATTGCGATGACGAGCACTAGCCACAGCAGCCGCGACACGCCGAATATTCCTAGGTTGTACCAGTGGCGGCTGGTTGTGCGATCGGCGATGTATGCTCCTAATGGTTGCAGGAGATTTACCAGCATCGGAATAGCAGATAATATACCTATTTCCACGCTGCTCGCGCCGACTTGCAGCAAGAAGTTGCTCAGCAGCAGACCGGTAGTCGCCGACTCGAAGACAGCGGCAAAAACTCCCTCTATAGTTGAGGCTTTGAGGGTGGCTCGAATGTCTTGTTTAGAAATTTTGAGAGCTGTTTTTGGAGGTAGAACGAGCGGAGATATTGTCTTTTCTAGTATTTCAGGAGTCTGAAGACAGAGAGGTTCATTTAACTCTGCAACTGGTTCAACCATAGTCATAGGATTTTAGATTTTAGATTTTAGATTTTAGATTTTAGAATTGCAAAATCCTTGCTCTGTAAAGGTTTTGGGCTTGATTCTGATGAAATTATTTTGATACCAGAAAGAATTGGTTGAAAGCGCCAAGCGCGATCGGGAGAAATTAAAATCAGACGATTCATTACTCCAATCCTCTTCCTTCCAGGTAGAGGTCGCTCTGAAACTGTCAACTGTCAACTGTCAACTGTCAACTGTCAACTGAAGCCCTGGCGTCCAGACAATTTAATCTTTCTGCTGGGAATTGCTGAGTTCACGTAGTAAGATAAAGCCAGCCGCGCTTTCAAGATGTTAGCTTGAAAGCTAGACTGGCACTTCCGGGTAATTGTTATGAATATAGATGACAATCGATCCCTGGGACATCAACCGGTTGGAAGATATAATTTTGCAAATTGTAAAAAAGTAGGTTTTACCGCTTCACAAGGAAGCGATCGCAACATTTTGTCTGTCAAAAATTGCTCGAATTCCCCCTCGAACAAGTCGCCCCAAGGGCCAAAACAAGTTTCGCGCGAGCTCCTCCACTCGGCTCTCAAACCTATATAGGTGGCTAAATCTATAGAATCAAAGACGATCGACTTGCCGAGTATAGCTGCTAACTCCAGCCCTCGGGCCAGCACGGCTATTCCATCTGGGGCGACAACATCCACTTGCTGCATATCCACAACAACTCTCAGAGCGGCCATTTCCAAAGCTTGCTCCAAATTAATTTGGAAATCTAGGACAGCGATGCCACCGAGACAGCCCTTGGGTTGCAAAACAATGGTGTGGGATGCGGTGGTTTCGGGAGCGAGTTGAGCCGTTAAATCCGAAACAAATGACGGCATGATGGTAGTGGTGGTCATTATCTCTGTTCCCCCTCGGAGGCGATCGCCATAGCTGTACTCAGCACGGGGTTTGAAACTGTAACTTAATTTATGGACAAAGCTACCCATCCTTGACTATTTGGGTAGCTTTGTCCGCAACTCGGGCGATCGCACGAGACTATT